>JACDAG010000196.1 GCA_013695565.1 Bradyrhizobium sp. | reverse complement strand
CTCGCTGACCGACGACGAAAAGGGCGCTGCGCTGACCCCACCCCGCTCGAAATGCTGCGTCTCGGCGCCGCCGGTGCTGGAGTTCGATGCCGAGGGTAATCTGCTGCGCTCCTGGGGCGGTGCCGGCGAAGGCTATGAATGGGTCGGCCGCGAACACGGCATCGAGGTCGACGAAAAAGGTTTTGTCTGGGTCGGCGGCAATGCCGACAATGACAACGCCATTCTCAAATTCACCCTCGACGGCAAGTTCGTGATGCAGATCGGCAAGATCGCGCCGAGCAAGGGCTCCAACGACACCACGCAACTCGGTAAACCCGCCGAGACCGCGATCGACAAGGAGGCCAACGAGATCTACGTCGCCGACGGCTACGGCAACCGCCGCGTCATCGTGTTCGATGCCACCTCAGGCGCCTACAAGCGGCACTGGGGTGCCTATGGCAAGCCGCCGAACGACGACAAGCAGCCGCCCTACGATCCCAAGGCGCCGGCCGTGCAGCAGTTCGGCAATCCCGTGCATTGCGTCAAACTCTCCAATGACGGGCTGGTCTATGTCTGCGATCGCACCCAGAACCGCATCCAGGTTTTCAAAAAAGACGGCAGTTTCGTTAACGAGTGGTTCTTCGAAAAGAACACGCTCGGCGCCGGCGCGGTGTGGGACATCGCGGTCTGGCCCGATCCGAAACAGACCTATCTGCTCAGCGCCGACGGCGAAAACAACGAAATCCGGGTGCTGAAGCGCGCTGACGGTACCGTGGTCGGGAGTTTTGGACGCAGCGGTCGCAATGCCGGCCAGTTTCACTGGGTTCACGCCATGGCGATCGATTCCAAAGGCAATGTCTATACCGCTGAAGTCGACACCGGAAAGCGCATCCAGAAGTTCAAGCTGACTTCGGACGCGCTACGATAGGCGGATTGCCGGGACCATCCGGAACCACTACCACCCTCTCCGTCATATGCCGGGTTTGGACCTCCACAAGAAGGCCGCCCGGCGACCACAGATGGAGGAAATACATGACGACACTCAGCGCGCGGCGTTTCGCCGCGTTGGTCACCGTTGCCGGCGTCTGCTTCGCCGCGCCCGCTTTCGCCCAGGACAAGACCGTCAAGATCGGCGTGTTGAACGACATGTCGAGCCTTTACGCCGACATCGGCGGCCCCAACTCGGTGGTCGCGATCAAGATGGCCGTGGAAGATTCCGGCCTGCTCAAGAAGGGTTGGAAGATCGACGTCGTCAGCGGCGATCACCAGAACAAGCCCGACGTCGGCGTCAACCTCGCGCGCCAGTGGATCGACAATGACAAGGTCGATGCGATCGCCGACACGCCGAACTCCGGCGTTGCGCTCGCCGTGAACAATCTCGTCAAGGAAAAGAACTCGGTGCTGCTGAATTCGGGTGCCGCGTCCGCCGACCTTACCGGCAAGGCCTGCACCCCGAACACGATCTCCTACACCTACGACACCTATATGCTGGCCAACGGCACCGGCAAGGCGCTGACCAAGGCCGGCGGCGACAGCTGGTTCTTCCTGACCGCCGACTACGCCTTCGGCCACGCGCTCGAGCGTGACACTTCGGCCGTGGTAACGGCCAATGGAGGCAAGGTGCTCGGCGGCGTCAAGGCTCCGATCAACACCGCCGACTTCTCGTCATTCCTGTTGCAGGCGCAGGCGTCCAAGGCGAAGGTTCTCGGACTTGCCAATGCTGGCGGCGATACCACTAACTCGATCAAGCAAGCCGCCGAATTCGGCATCGTCGCTGGCGGACAGAAGCTTGCGGCACTGCTGCTGTTCATCAACGACGTGCATTCGCTCGGATTGAAGACCGCGCAAGGCCTGACGTTCACGGAATCCTTCTACTGGGACATGAACGACCAGACCCGCGTCTGGTCGAAGCGGTTCGCCGCCCTGGCGAACAAGAATTCGATGCCGTCGATGACTCAGGCCGGCAATTACGCGATGGTGTTGCATTATCTCAAGGCGATGGAAGCGCTCGGCGGTAATCCGCATGACGGCGCCAAGGTCGTTGCCAAGATGAAGGAGCTGCCGACCGACGATCCCTTGTTCGGCAAGGGTCCGCTGCGCGCCGACGGCCGCCGACTGATTCCGGCCTATCTGTTCGAAGTGAAGAAGCCTGAGGAGTCAAAGGGTCCGTGGGATTATTACAAGCTGATCGCCACGATCGCCCCGGAAGACGCCGCCAAGCCGCTCGAGGCGAGCGACTGTCCGCTGGTGAAGAAGTGACCGCGTAGCGGTCATTCCGGGATGGTCCGAAAGGACCAGACCCGGAATCTCGAGATTCCGGGTTCGCGCTTTGCGCGCCCCGGAATGACTCTGATTGCTAAGCGCTGGGTCTCTTTGCCATTGTCCGCCACGCCACCGCCAGCGCCAGCGCCAATAGCGCGGCCGCCAGCAGGAACGGCGCGCCGGGCATTTTCACCGGTGCGGAATCGCTGATGAAATAGGCAAAGATCAACGTAAACAGAAACGGTCCCAGCATCTGGGCGATGCTGTTGACGCTGTTGGTGGCGCCTTGCAGCTGGCCTTGCTGGTCG
>JACDAG010000187.1 GCA_013695565.1 Bradyrhizobium sp. | reverse complement strand
GTGCTGTGTCTCACCGGACAGGTGCCCACAAATTTCCTCGGCAAGGGCCGCGGCCATCTGCATGAAATGCCGGACCAACTGGCGACGCTGCGCACTTTTGTCAAATGGGCCGACCGCATCGAATATCCCGATGCAGCACCGGCGATGGTATCGCGCGCCTTTCAGGAGATGCTGTCGGGCCGCCGCGGGCCGGCGTCGCTGGAAATGCCGTGGGACGTGTTTACGCAGCGCGCGGAAACCGGGCCGGCAAAAGTGTTCGATCCCTTCCCGGCTCCGCTACCCGATCCCGATCGCGTCAAGGCCGCCGCCGCGCTGATCGCCGGCAGCAAGACGCCGATGATTTTCGTGGGTAGCGGGGCCATCGACGGCCGCGATGAAATTCTGGAATTGGCGGAACTGATCGACGCGCCCGTGGTGGCGTTCCGCAGCGGTCGCGGCATCGTTTCCAACGCCCACGAGCTCGGGCTGACGATGGCGGCGGCTTACAGGCTGTGGCCCAAGACCGATCTGATGATCGGGATCGGCACCCGCATGGAATTGCCGGCGTCGACGTTCCGATGGCCGTTTCAGCCCCAGGGCCTGAAATCCATTCGTATCGACATCGATCCGTCGGAAATGCGCCGTATGACGCCTGACGCCGCCGTGGTCGCGGACGCGCAGGCCGGCACGCGCGACCTGCTCGCGGCGGTGAGAAAGATTGGCTACAGCAAAACCAGCGGCCGCCGCGCCGCGATCCGCGAGGCTTCGGCGGCGGCACTGCGTGAAATTCAATCCGTTCAGCCGCAGATGGCTTACCTGAACATCCTGCGCGAAGTGCTGCCGCAAAATGCCATCGTCACCGACGAGCTTTCGCAGGTCGGCTTTGCCTCCTGGTACGGCTTTGCGGTTTACGAGCCGCGCACGTTCATCACGTCGGGCTACCAGGGCACGCTCGGCTCGGGATTTCCCACCGCGCTCGGCGCCAAGGTGGCCAATCCCGACCGGCCGGTGGTCGCGATCACAGGCGACGGCGGCTTCATGTTCGGCGTGCAGGAACTGGCGACCGCCGTGCAGTTCAACATCGGCGTGGTCACTCTGGTGTTCAACAACAATGCCTACGGCAATGTGCGGCGCGACCAGCGCGAACGTTTTGATGGCCGCGTGGTGGCGTCCGACCTGGTCAATCCGGATTTCGTCAAGCTCGCGGAATCCTTCGGCGTCGGCGCCGCGCGCGTCACCTCACCCGATCAATTTCGACCGGTGCTTGAGAAGGTGCTGGCCGATGGCGGGCCCTATGTGATCGCGATCGAGGTGCCGACGGATTCCGAAGTCAGCCCCTGGGCGTTCATCCATCCGGCGAAGAACAATTAGCGGATGTCATTCCGGGGCGTGCGAAGCACGAACCCGGAATCTCGAGATTCCCCGATGCGCAATTGCGCATCTGAGGTTCGCGCTAATGCGCGCCCCGGAATGACGGCTAAACTTTGCTCGCCTGCATGCTCCGCTGCGCCCGGGATGCTGCGATCACCAGCAGCCCCGCGCCGGCAACCGCCCAGCAGGCGATCGGCGCCCATTGCAACAGCGGAGCGTATTCCGGCAGTTTCTGCAGGCCACCGGCGACCGCCGCCATCCGCGCGAAGGTCGCCAGCGCCAGCGCGGAAAAAACCAGCCCGATCACCTTGCCCTCGGCGCCGGTCTCGCCGATCGCGAGCGCCGCGGAGACCGCGCTCATCAGCATGCAGCCCCAGGCCGCACCCGCGACGAACTGCGCGGCGATGAGCATATTGAGACTGCCCGACAACTCCGCACCGAGCACGGCCAGCGCGCCGAACAGGCCGGCCGCCCCCATCACGATCAGTCCGCCGCGGTGCTTGACGACGACGCTTGCCGGAAACATCGCGATGTTGAAGCCGATCCAGAACACCGGCATCAGCCATGGCAACTGGTCGGCCGTGGTGAAACGCAGGAAGAACGACGAACTGTTGAGGCTGAAATGCAATTGATAGCCGAGCGACAGGATCACCATCGATGCGATGAAGATCAACGGCACCTGGCTCAGCGCTTTTGGCGGGACGACGGGTTCGCTTGAAGCCGGTGCCTGCTGGGCGGCGTCGCGCTCGACCTTCGACAGCGCCAGCGTCGTGAGCAGCAGGACTACGCCCGATATCAGGAACGGAAGCCGTGGGTCCTCGTTGCGCAACACCATGCCGAGATAGGGCGAGACCGCACCGGCCAGGCCATAGCCCAGCATCGCCAGCGCCGCCAATAACGGCACCTGCGACCGCGCGCGATGCTTGCCGAGCAATGTCAGCGGCGGCGCGCGCAGAGCCGACGAGGTCACGACCCAGATCAGGATCAGCACAATGAACCAGATTTGCGCGCCCGGACCGGTGCCGGCCACGAACGGCAGCGCGACAAAGGCCGCGCAGGAGATCGCGGTCAGGATGCCAACGAAGACGCCGAGCCGGCCGATGAACGGCGCGATCTTGTCGGCGGCAATTCCCATCGCGGTGTCGCTGATGGTGAAGATAGCCTGGTCGAGCATCAGGATGAAGATCACCATACCTGGCGCGATCCCGACCTGGGCGGCGAGCTTCGGCAGATAGACCACGTAGGTGGTCCAGCCCAGCGTGAAGATCAGTTGCAGCACGGCGAGATAAATGCCGGTACGGCTGGCGCCTGCGCCGCTGTCGGCTCTTACGTCCGTGCTGGTCATATTCCGCCTCCCACCCCGGGAGAGCATAGACCAGACGAAACTTAGATGGGAAGCCGGTAAGCTTCGTCAGCGCGCTTTTCGAAAGGTCAAATTGATGCGCTGGCGGCCCAGCACGGCGTGCTCGCCATCGGCCAGCGGTGCGACGCCGTGAAAGAACAGCCGCGACGGTCCTCCCCACACCACGACATCGCCATGCACCAGCCGAAACCGGGCCGGTTTGTGGCTGCGCTTCAATCCACCGAACAGGAAGATGGCGGGCAGCCCGAGCGAGACCGACACGATCGGCGCGGCAAAATCCAGCTCGTCCTTGTCCTGATGCAGCGACATACGGGCGCCGGGTTCGTAGCGGTTGATCAGGCAGGCATCCGGCGAAAAATCCTTGAAGTCGCCCTCGGCCGCCGCTTCGCCTGCCAGCTCGCGCAACACAGCGGGCATTTTTGGCCATGGCTGGCCGGATTCGGGATCGATACCGTCATAGCGATAACCGCTGCGATCGGTGACCCAGCCCGCGTTGCCGCAATTGGTCATTGCCACCGACATCTGATGGCCGCCCGGCGTGGACATATGCCGAAACCGCGCTTGCGCTACGATCTCGCGCAGCGCCGGAATCAGGTCGCCTTCAAAACGTGCCGCGAAACCGCGCAGCAGCACGGCGCCGTCGGCGATCGCTTCCCGCGATGGCTGCACATCGGCAACGGTATCGAACAAATCCGCAGTCAATTCGCTTCGCGCTCACTCTTTGTCGTGGCTTACCTGATCGTAGCTCACTTGGCGTCATGAAAGATCACGCCGACGGTATGGCGATGGCCCGAACGGATCTGGCTGACGCCATGGCGCAGATTAACGCGATAGAACCCGCGCGTCCCCTGGACCGGGCGGTGATGCACAGCAAATGCCACCGCATCGCCCTGCCTGAGCGGCACCACTTCGGGCCGCGACTGCATCCGCGGCCGCTGCTCGGTCAACACAAACTCGCCGCCGGTGAAATCGCGGCCGGGTTCCGAGAGCAAGATCGCCACCTGCAACGGGAACACATGCTCGCCATAAAGATCCTGATGCAGGCAATTATAGTCGTCGACGCCATATTGCAGCAGCAGCGGCGTCGGCCGGACCTGGCCGGCGTCATGGCATCGCTTCAGGAACGCCTGATGCGCCAGAGGATAGCGGATATCGATGCCCATCGTCTGGTTCCAGCGATTGGCGATGCCGCACAGCCGCGCGTACAGCGCCGGGCGCACTTCCGCGATCAGGTCCGGCAACGGATAGGAAAAATACTTGTATTCGCCGCGCCCAAAGCCGTGACGACCCATCACGATGCGGCTGCGGAACTTGCTGTCATCCGGATACAGCCCCGCAATTGCGTGGCATTCCTCCGGCGACAGCAGCCCCTTCAGCACGGCGCAGCCCTGCCCGTCGAGATCGGCAGTCACTTGCATCCAGTCGATGGCATCGACGCGGGCGGAGATGTCGGGGGATGGGAGAGGGCTGGTCGTTTTTGCGGTGGCTTTCATAGGAAGCAGTTTCTCAGACTGGCAGGCCTCCAGCCACCCGATTTCCGATAGCCCGCCCCCGTCATTGCGAGCGAAGCGAAGCAATCCATGTCGCAGCATAACGGATGGATGGATTGCTTCCGCCTTCGCTCTTTGAGCTACGGCGGATAGGTCGTCGCTTGCGCTCCTCGCAATGACGTTTGAGGGACGACGGACTAGCCCAGCACCGGCAACGCGATCACATCATAACCGTGGCCGATCTTCCGCTTCAGCACGGGATCTTCCAGCTCGAACTCGAACCGGCTTGCGGGACGGATGCCGCCCTTGGCAGCGAACGTGCCGCCGAACATCGCGCAGCCATCGGGCAGGCCCTTGCCGCCAAAGCCGCGTGCGATCAGGTCGCTGACCGGCAGCATGCCATCGAGCGCGCCCTCCTGGTACAGCACCTTCTTGCCGTCGATGACGGCCCAAGCGCGCAGGATCATCTGGTCCCAGTGAGCAATCACGTCCTCCAGCTCCCACAGCACGGAGGCGACAGGCTTGTCGCACATCTGTTTGGAAACCGTGACGCTGTAGGCTTCCACCTTGCGGTCGGTATGGTCGGAGCCGCAGCCGACAAAGATGCGGCCCTGCCAGCCGATCAGCACGAACTCGACCTCGCCGCTGGAATCGCCGCCGCTGACTTCGATGCTGTCGGTGGTGGTGATGCGGCACGCCGAGACGCGGTAGTAGATCGGCGTCGAAGCCGGCCGCGCGATGCCGATCGCTTCCAGTTCGGCAATATGCCTGTCGCGCGCCACCGGATCGCGCCCGGTCCAGCCGGCGATCACGGCCTGATCGATTGCAAGCGTCAACGGCGTCGGTGCGCCCTTGTTGTCGACGGTAAAGGCAAGATCAACCACGGATAATGCTCTCCATTCCAGCCGCAAGTTCGAAGATGCGGCGATCCGAACCGCCAGCGCCCGCCAGCATCAGGCCGACCGGCACCTCGCCTTCGCGATGCGCGGGCAGCGAGATCGCGCAGCCGTCGAGCATGTTGATCAACGTGCAATTGCGCAACGCGCGCAAGTTCTGCGTCGCGAACGCCTTGTCGTCGGCGAGATCAGCGATTTTCGGCGGGGTATTGGCGGTGGTCGGCATCACAAGCGCATCATATGGCGCAATGCGTGCTTCGGTGTGCGCGATGAACGATTTTCGGGCGCCGAGCAGATCGATATAGTCGGCAGCACTCATGCCTTCGCCGCGCAGGATGCGGACGTGCACGCGGGGATCATAGACGTCGCCTTTGCTCACGATCAGATAGCGGTGCCAGGCGTAGCTCTCCGACGCCGCAAAGCCCCCCTTGGCGTTCATCACACCGACATCGAGGAATTCCGGCAGCTCGATCCGTTCGATCAGCGCGCCCTGGCGCGACAGCGTTTGCAACGCGCGCTCAAATGTATTTGCGACTTCATCATCGAGGTCATCAAGCGCGACCGTGGTCGGCACCGCCAGCCGCATGCCCCTGACGGGACGTGGCTGAATCTGCGGCAGTTCGGGCTCATCGGCCAGCACGGCATCCAGCGTCGCACAGCACTGCGTCGTGCGCGCCAGCGGTCCAAAACTGTCGAGCGAAGTTGAAAGCGGCACGCCGCCGTCGAGCGGCACGCGGCGTTGCGTCGGCTTGAAACCGACGATGCCGTTGAACGCCGCCGGAATCCGGCAGGAGCCGCCGGTATCGGTACCGAGCGCGCCATGCGCCATGCCGTCGGCGATCGAGACCGCGGCGCCCGACGAGGAGCCGCCGGGCACATGGCCGACGCTGCGATTCCAGACACTCTTCGGCGTGCCGTAATGC
>JACDAG010000141.1 GCA_013695565.1 Bradyrhizobium sp. | reverse complement strand
GGCAGCCCCCTTGGAGACGCGCGCCGCGATCGGCTTCCACGATCGCAAGACGGATCAATTTCTGCTGTCGGTGACCGGACAGGCCGTTCACGATACGCGCAAGGTACTGGCGGGCTCGGTCTTCAAGATTCCGCTCGAACGCCTGCGCGTGGTGGTGCCCGATGTCGGCGGCGGTTTTGGGATGAAGAACTACGTCTATCCCGAATATGCGCTGGTGCTCTGGGCGGCCCGAAAACTCGGGCGCCCGGTGCGCTGGGTCTGCGAACGCGCCGAGGATTTCGTCAGCTCCGCGCATGGCCGCGATTTCTTTTCCCGCGCCCGGCTAGGGCTCGACAGCGATGGCCGGTTTCTCGCGCTGGAAGTGAAGGCGGTCGCCAATATGGGCGCTTATTTGTCGACCAGCGGCCCGATCAGCTCCACCAATGCGGCCGGCAGCGCGATCGGCGGCGTCTATGATATTCCCTGTGTGTTTTACGAAGTGCGCGGCGCCTTCACCAATACGCCACCGATCGACGCCTACCGCGGCGCCGGCAAGCCCGAAGCCAATTATCTGATCGAGCGGCTCGTCAACGTTGCCTCGATCAAGACCGGCATCGATGCGGTCAAGTTGCGCCGCCGCAACATCGTCAGTCGATTTCCGCATCGCACGGCTATGGGCATGAAGATCGACGGCGGCCGCTTCAAGGCCAATCTGGACGACGCGATCGCGCTCGCCGATCGCGACGGCTTTCGCAAGCGGCGCAAGCAATCGGCGAAAGCCGGCCTGCTGCGCGGCCTCGGCATTGCTTGCTTCCTCGAGACGTCCCGCGGCGTGCCATCCGAGATGGCGCGGGCCGCGTTCGAGGCTGACGGCACGGTGTCGCTGGCGGTCGGTACGCAGTCGAACGGGCAGGGACATGAGACCGCCTATCCGCAAGTCGCGGCCGACATGCTGGGATTGCCGATCGAAATATTCCGCTTCCAGCAGGGTGACACGAATTTATTGCCTGGCGGCAACGGTCATGGCGGCGCGCGTTCGATGCATATGGGCGGCACCGCGCTGGTCATGGCGATCAGGAAGTTGATCGAAAAAGGGCAACTGATATCGGCGCATCTGTTGCAGGCGCCGGCCGATCAGGTGTCCTTTGCTGATGGTCGCTTTGTCGTGCAGGGTACTGAACGCGCCATCGACATTCAGAAGGCGGCCGATGCTGCGCGGGAGCCGGCCAATCTGCCGGAGGGATTGATACCGGGACTCGAGGGAAGTGCGACCAACAGTTCCGAGCTCTACAATTTTCCGAATGGGTGCCATGTCGCCGAAGTCGAGATCGATCCCGACACCGGCGTGGTGCGGCTCGAGCGTTACACCATCGTCGATGATTTCGGCAGCCTGATCAATCCGCGCGTGGCACTCAGCCAGGTGCATGGCGGCGTGGTGCAGGGTATCGGGCAGGCGCTGCTCGAGCACGTCGTGTTCGATCCCGAGGGTCAGCTGCTCAGCGGCTCTTTCATGGATTACACGCTGCCGCGCGCGCAGGATCTGCCGAACTTTGTCGGCGGCCTCAATCAATCGGCGCCGACCGCATCGAATCCGCTCGGCGTGAAAGGCACCGGGCAGGCCGGCAGCATCGCCGCGCCGCAAACCATCATGAACGCGGTGCTCGATGCCTTGGCGCCGCTCGGCATCCATGAACTGGATATGCCGGCGACGCCGTATCTGGTGTGGCGCGCGATCCAGGCGGCCCGAACGTCAGGACGGAACTCGAAATGAGCGAAGCCGCCTATGTCGCCGTCGATTGGGGTACGAGCAGCTTTCGGCTCTGGCTGATGGACCGGGCAGGCCGCGTGCTGGCGGAAAGTCGCGGCCAGGAAGGCATGATGGCCGCGGCCAAAATCGGCTTCGCGACCGTGCTGCAATCGCATATCGATGCCGTCGGCGCCGCCGATCATCTGCCTGTCGTGATCTGCGGCATGGCGGGCGCCCGCCAGGGATGGGTTGAAGCGGGATATATCGATACGCCCGCAGATCTCGCATCAATCCTGCAGCGTGCCGTCCCGGTTCCTGCTCAGTCGCGTGATATCCGGATCCTTCCGGGCATCGCGCAGCGCGACCCCAAGGCGCCGGATGTGATGCGGGGCGAGGAAACCCAGTTGCTCGGTGCTTTGGGTACGGATGGCGAAGCGCTTGTCTGCATGCCGGGCACCCATTCGAAATGGGCAAGCGTGCGCGGCGGCAGGGTCGAACGCTTCACCACATTCATGACCGGCGAGCTCTTCAGTGTTGTCTCGCGTGAGACGATCCTGTCGCTGGCCGTCGCGAACGCGGATGAGGCCGTGGATATACAGGCATTCAAATCGGCGGTCGCCGCCGCTTTCGGGGCGCCTGCATTCGCGGCCAATTTGCTGTTCCAGGTGCGCTCGGGTCAACTTCTTTACGGCGGCAGTGCTGCCACCGCCCGCGAGCGAATATCGGGAACCCTGATCGGGCTCGAATTGGCGGCGGGGCTTGGCCAGGACGGATTACGTGATCGATCGCAGCGCGGCATCACCCTGGTGGCGTCAGGCAGCCTTGGGGAGCTGTATCGACTGGCGTTTGACACCCTTTCCGTTGCGGTCCAATGCATCGATTCCGAAGACGCGTCCCGCCGCGGACTTTCCGTTGCCGCCAAGTTCTTGGCCGCCAACGCGATCTGGACATTGTAGAAGGATCCAACGCGTGAACCCTGTTCCATTCCCGCCGATGAAGCGCCCGCTGGTCGCGATCCTGCGCGGTGTGAAACCCGATGAGGTGGAGGGCATCGTCGACGTGCTGATCGAAAACGGCATGACCGCGATCGAGATCCCGCTCAACTCTCCGAATCCGTTCAGCTCCATCGAGATCGCGGTCAAGAAGGCTCCGGCAGGAATCCTGATCGGTGCCGGTACCGTGCTGACGCCAGAAGATGTTGAGCGGCTCCATGATGTTGGCGGGCGGCTGATGGTGTCTCCGAACGTCGATCCGGAAGTCATTGCCAGCGCCTGGGACCGCGGCATGGTGACGATGCCCGGTGTGTTTACGGCGACGGAGGCGCTGCTGGCGGCGAAGACGGGGGC
>JACDAG010000125.1 GCA_013695565.1 Bradyrhizobium sp. | reverse complement strand
GGGAACGGAGAGTGCACCCGTCATGATACCAGCCGCTCCAGCGGGGCCTTGATGCAGCGGGAAGCGTGGCCGGGACTGAGGATCGCCAGCGGCGGTGGTGCCGCGATGCAGATATCGCCGACAAAGGGGCAGCGCGCGGCAAACCGGCAGCCGGCCGGCGGGTTGGCCATGTTCGGCACCATGCCCTCGATGGTCGCCAGATGCGAGGCGCGGCGATCGAGGCGCGGGATCGAGCCAAGGAGACCGACGGTGTAGGGATGCTGCGGATTGGCGAACAGTTCATCGACCGGTGCGCGTTCGACGATTTCGCCGGCATACATCACGGCAACGTCGTCGCAGACTTCGGCGACCACGCCGAGATCGTGCGTGATCAGGATGATGGCCGCGCCGCTGGCGGCCTTCAGCTCGCGCATCAAGTCGAGAATTTGGGCCTGTAGCGTGACGTCGAGCGCCGTGGTCGGCTCGTCCGCGATGAGCAGGCGAGGGTCGCAGGCCAGCGCCATCGCGATCATGACGCGCTGGCGCATGCCGCCGGAGAGCTTGTGCGGGTATTCGTCGATGCGTTTGTCCGGCGAGGGGATGTGGACGCGGCGCAGCAGCTCGATCGCGCGCTCGCGCGCCTGGCGTTTCGAGCCGCCGCGATGGCGCAGGATGGTCTCGATGATCTGGTCGCCGATCGTAAAACTCGGATTGAGCGAGGTCATCGGCTCCTGGAAGATCATCGCCAAGCGATTGCCGCGCAGGTCACGCAGCGTCTCGTCCGGTACGTCGAGCAGATCAAAACCGTCGAACCGGATCGAGCCGGAGACTTCCGCCGAGTGTTTTGACAGCAGCCCCATGATGGCCAGCGACGTCACGCTCTTGCCGCAACCGGATTCGCCGACCAGCCCCAGTGTTGCGCCATTGGCGACGCTGAGATCGACGGCATCGACTGCATGCGTCGTGCGGCCGTCGTCGCCATGGAACACGACGCGCAGGCCCTCGATTTCGATCAGCGGGCTCGCGGTCATGCCTTGCCTGCAGAGGTCGCTTTGATGCCGGCCTCAATTCCCGCGTCGATGGTCGCGCGATCGGTGATCCCGGCGGGATTTTGGCGCGTCGGCATGAATTGGCGGAAATGCACCCAGCGTTCGCGGCTCACTTCCTCCAGCCGCGCGAGTTCGCGCAGCGGATCGGTATGGTCATCGACGCGCAGATTGAGCTCCGACCATTCTTGGTCGCCATGGATCAGCAGTGCCGCCGATTGCTTGCCGCGCTTGTCACCGCCCGCGGCCTCGCCGGCATGCATCGCCGCGATCAGCCGTTGGGGAAACGGCAGGTCCGCGCGGGCGACATAGGCTTTCGCGGTGTCGTCGAGCACGGCGGCGCCGGCCAGCATGTTGCCCGCGATCGAAAAGCCGTCGCCCTGGATATGTCCACACCAGTCGACGCATTCCTTCCCGGTATGCGCGGCGATGCGCCCCTTCGCGTCCATGATGTGAAGCTGCCGGCTTTCGCGGCCGTCGTCGGTCGCAAGCAGAGTTTCGACGATATCGCCGGGGTCGCGCCCTTCGCTCAGCAGCTTGACGCCGTCGATGCCGTAATAAGGATTGACCAGCGCCTGGGTCGCGATGCCGCCGACGCCGGCGACGATATGCGGCACGCGTGCGCCGACCGCGAAGAATTTGGTCGCGACCGCGATGCCGAACTGACCGGTTGTGGGATCGCGGGCGATGATCGACCAGGTCATCTCTGAACCCCTACCGTCCAGCCGCGTAGCCTTGCATGCCCCTTGGATTGGCAGCCGCACGACGGCGGCGGCCAAGCTTGGAGGCGGCGGTGAGGCGGCCTTCCGACCAATCAGGGCCGATCTCGACGACATGGCCGCGGCTCTTCAAGGTATCGATGGCCGCCTTCGGCACGCGGTTTTCGAGCACGAGCACGCCGGGTCGCGCGGTGCGCGGCCAGAACGAGATCGGGAAATGTTCGGAGTGCCATGCCGGCGCGTCGATCGCTTCCTGCAGGTTCATGTTGGCATGGACGTGCCGCAGGAAAAATTGCGTGGTCCATTGATCCTGCTGGTCGCCGCCGGGCGAGCCCCAAGCCATATAAGGCTCGCCGTCGCGGTGCGCCATGGTCGGCGAGAGCGTGGTGCGCGGGCGCTTGCCCGGCGCGAGGGCTGCCGGGTGATCTTCCTCAAGCCAGAACATCTGCGCGCGGCTGCCGAGGCAGAAACCGAGTTCAGGAATCACCGGCGAGGATTGCAGCCAGCCGCCGGAAGGCGTTGCCGAGACCATGTTGCCGGCCTGGTCGATGATGTCGAAATGCACGGTGTCGCCGCGCACTTCGCCGAAGCGGCCGACGGTCGGCTCGCCGGCACCCATGGCGCCAACCGCCTCGCGATGGCCTTCGGCGCGGCGCATTTTGACGACGGAACCGAATCCTTCGACCGAGCCGGGAAGGAAATCGAGCGAGGCCTTGTCCCTTGAGATCAACTTACGGCGTTCGTCATTGTAGGCGTCCGACAGCAAGGTCGCGATCGGGATGTCGGTGAATTTGGGATCGCCATAGAATTTTTCGCGATCGGCGAAGGCGAGCTTGGCGCATTCGGTCTGCAGATGGATGAACTCGGGACCGGCAGGATCGAGCCCGTCGAGTTCGAAGCCTTTCAAGAGCGCCAGCTGCTGCAGCATGACAGGACCTTGGCTCCAGACGCCGGGCTTGCACACGGTGTAGCGGCCGTAATCGTAGGTCAGCGGCGCCTCGACGGTCGGCTGCCAGCGCGCCATGTCGTCAGCGCGGAGCACGCCGCGATGCGGCGAGCCGCTGACATCCATGACGTCCTGGGTGCGGCAGAATTTGTCGATCGCTTCGGCGACAAAGCCATGCGACCAGGCCTTTCGCGCGGCCTCGATCTGCGCGACGCGGTCGCCGCCTGCGCTTTCGGCTTCTTTCAGGATGCGGGCGTAGGTTTCCGAGAGCTGCTTGTTGGTGAAGAGGGTGCCGGGCTTTGGGACTTCATTGTTTGGCAGGTAAACTGCGGCCGACGTCTTCCAATGATTCCGGAATAGCTTTTCGACGATCTGTATCGTCGCCGCCGCGCGCTCCACCAGCGGGTAACCGTCGCGCGCATAGGCGATCGCGGGTTCCAGCACATCGCGAAGCCGCATCGTGCCGTAGTCGCGCAGCAACAGCATCCAGGATTCGAAGGTGCCGGGCACGCAGGCCGCGAGCAGTCCGGTACCGGGCACCATCTCCAGCCCCTCGCTACGATAATGCGCGATGGTGGCGCCGGCCGGCGCCGGGCCCTGACCGCAGATCACTTCAGTACGGCCGCGCTTGGTGTCGTGCACGATGATGGGTACATCGCCGCCCGGGCCGTTCAGATGCGGCTCGACCACCTGCAGCGTGAAGGCGGTGGCAACGCCGGCGTCAAAGGCGTTGCCGCCCT
Organism: Bradyrhizobium sp.; assembly: GCA_013695565.1. Taxonomy (GTDB): domain Bacteria; phylum Pseudomonadota; class Alphaproteobacteria; order Rhizobiales; family Xanthobacteraceae; genus Bradyrhizobium. Next base: position 9,129 of record JACDAG010000125.1, on the reverse strand, counting down.
TTTCCAGGATGCCCATCCCGACCGCGGTGGCGATCCAGTGGGTCGAGGTCACCACGCCGAACGTGCCTTCGATTTCCGGCCTTGTCGTGAACGGATCGGGATTGATGTTGCTCATGGGAATCCGATGCTGCGCTGGTATTTGGTGCGCCACTTGACCACAGGCGAGGCTTGCTGCCAACCGGTTGGTTGACTTGGCAGGCTCCCATCCGCGTGATCACGCCAGCTCGGCCTCGGCCGGATTGTTGACGGCGTGGCAGGCGACGCCGTCGATCAGCAGGGGCGCCTGTTGGCGGCAGAGATCATAGGCCAGCGGACAGCGCGGGTTGAAGGCGCAGCCGGGCGGCGGATCGATCGGATTGGGGATCTCGCCCTGGACCGGAATCCGCTGGCGGCCGGACATCGCCAAATCTGGAACCGCACCCAACAGCATCTTGGTGTAGGGCATCCGCGGATTGTTGAAGAGTTCGCGGCCCTCGGCGATTTCGACGATGCGGCCGAGATACATCACGCCGATGCGGCTCGCCATATGCCGCACCACGGCGAGGTTGTGGCTGATGAACAGATAGGTCAGGCCGAATTTGTCCTGCAGGTCGCGCATCAAATTGAGGATCTGCGCTTGCACCGACACATCGAGCGCCGAGGTCGGTTCGTCGCAGACGATGAATTCGGCCTCGGAGGCTAGCGCGCGGGCGATCGCGATGCGCTGGCGCTGGCCACCGGAAAATTCGTGCGGAAATTTCAGGCCATCGTCGGCATGCAGCCCGACGAGGCCAAGCAATTCGCCGACGCGGGCGGCGATGTCGCGCTCGCCCTGGATCAGGTCGAAGGCGCGGATCGGCTCGGAGACGATGGCATCGACCCGGAACCGCGGATTGAGGCTCGCATACGGATCCTGGAAGATCATCTGGATGCGGCGGCGCAGCTTTTGCCGAACCTGCGCCTGCCGCGCGTCGGTCATCGACACGCCGTCGATGACGACCTCGCCGGAACTCGGCGGCAGCAGTCCCACGACCATCCGCGCTACCGTGGTCTTGCCCGAGCCGGACTCGCCGACGAGCGCGAACGTCTCACCCTTCCTGATGTCGAAGGTGACGCCGTCGACCGCTTTCAGGAATTCCAGATGGCCGCCTTCGAGCACGCGGTTGAGCCACGGTTTCGAAACGTCGAACACGCGGCGTAAATTCCTGACGTCGATGAAGGGCGCCGCGCTCATGCCGCGGTCTCCTTCACGGCTTCTTTCGGTGCGGTGTCATAGAGATGGCAGGCGACCGCCTGCGTGCCGCGCACGATCGGTTCCGGCCGTTCAACGCGGCAGCGGTCAAAGACAAAGCCGCAGCGCGGGTTGAACGGGCAGCCCTGCGGGATCGCCGAGAGCCGCGGCATCGAGCCTGGAATTTGCACTAGCCGCTTGTCTTCGCCCGCCAGTGTCGGGATCGCGCCCATCAAACCCTTGGCATAGGGATGCAACGGGTTCTGCACCACGTCCTGCACCGGGCCGATCTCGGCGATCCGGCCCGAATACATCACCGCGACACGGTCGGAGGTTTCGGCGATCACACCCATGTCGTGCGTCACCAGCATTACCGCGGTGCCGTGATCGCGGCCGAGGCGTTTGATCAGCGAAATGATCTGCGCCTGAACGGAGACGTCGAGCGCGGTGGTCGGCTCGTCCGCGATGATCAGTTCGGGTTCGGCGCAGATCGCGAGCGCAATCACGACGCGCTGGCGCATGCCGCCGGAGAATTCATGCGGATAAGCGTCGATGCGCTTTTCCGGTGCGGGAATGCCGACCTCGGCCAGAAGATCGATGGCGCGCTTGCGCGCCGCGGTCTCCGTCAGATTGGTATGGGTGCGGATGGTTTCGATGATCTGGTCACCGATTCGATAGAGCGGATTAAGGCTCGTCAACGGATCCTGGAAGATCATGCCGATCCGTTTTCCCCGGATGCGGCGGATTTCCTCCGGCGGCAGATGATCGATCCGCATGCCCGATAGATAAATCTCGCCGCCTGCAATGCGGCCGGGCGGGTCAATCAAACCAATGACCGCAAGGCCGGTCACGGACTTGCCAGCACCGGATTCGCCGACCACACCGAGCACTTCGCCCTTGGCGATATCGAAGGAGATTCCGTTGATGGCGTGCAAGACGCTGCGGCGGGTGTGGAACTCCACCTCGAGATTACGCACGGAGAGGACAGGGTTGGTCATCGGAGCTTTGGATTGAGCGCGTCGCGCAGCCAGTCGCCGAGCAGATTGATGGAAAGGATCAGTCCCGCCAGCGCAAAGCCGGGGAAGGCCACGATCCACCATTCGCCCGCGAACAGATAATTGTTGCCGATCCGGATCAGCGTACCCAGCGAGGGCATGGTGTCGGGCATGCCGGCCCCGAGGAACGACAGCGTGGCTTCGGTGATGATGGCGAGCGCGAGGTTGATGGTGGCGATCACGAGCACCGGCCCCATTGTATTGGGGAGTACGTGGCGCAGCATGATCACCGGAGCGGGAAGGCCGATCAATTGCGCCGCCGCCACGTAGTCCTTGTTCTTCTCAACCATGACCGAGCCGCGCACCGTGCGTGCATATTGCACCCAGAAGCTCAGTCCGATCGCCAGCACCAGCACCGCCAGCGTACTCATAGCGTCGAGCCGATTGCCGAATACCGATTTGACGACGCCGTTGATCAGCAACGCAGTCAGGATGGCGGGGAACGTGAGTTGCACGTCGGCGATGCGCATGATCAGGCCATCGACCGCCCCCCCGACATAGCCGGCGATCAGTCCGAGGACGATGCCGAGCGCGCCGGAGAACAGCACGCCGAGCACGCCGACCGTGAGCGAAATGCGCAAGCCATAGAGAATGGCGGAAAACACGTCACGGCCCTGTTCGTCGGTGCCGAGCAGGTATGGGCTCTGGCCGTCGGCGGTCCACAGCGGCGAGATGCGCGAATTCATCAATTGCAGCTGCGCCGGATCGAACGGGTCCTGGACCGCGAGAACCGAGGCGAAGATCGCCAGCAGGAAAAACAGGACCGTTATCGCCGCCGCCACCATCGTCATTTTGGAGCGGCGGAACGAATAGAAGATGTCGCTGTCGATTGCGCGCCTGACCCAGCCGACGCCAGCGCGCGCCGGCACTGCGCTCGGCTCGGCTCGCTGGGGGACGACCGCATCGGACATGGATGATATCGCTCTATGCAGCACGGCTGATGGTCGAGCGCAGGCGCGGATCGACGATGGTGTAGAGCAGGTCGACCACCAGATTGATAGTGACGAAGATCAGCGACACCATCAGCAGGTAGGCCGCCATGATCGGGATATCCACATTTTGCACTGCCTGCACGAACAACAACCCCATGCCGGGCCACTGGAACACGGTCTCGGTGATGATCGCAAATGCAATAACCGAGCCAAATTGCAGCCCGGCCACGGTGATAACGGGAACCAGCGTGTTCTTGAGCGCGTGGCCGAAATGGACGGCGCGAGTGGTCAGGCCGCGGGCACGGGCGAAGCGGATGTAGTCGGTGCGAAGCACCTCAAGCATCTCGGCGCGCACCAGCCGCATGATCAGGGTCAACTGGAACAGGCCGAGCGTGATCGACGGCAGGATCAGCGCCTTGAGGCCGGACAGGGTCAGCAGGCCCGTGGTCCACCAGCCGAGCCGCACGACTTCGCCGCGGCCGAATGACGGCAGCCAGCCCAGCGTCACCGAGAACAGGTAGATCAGGAGAATACCGATCAGGAAGGTCGGCAGCGAGATTCCGATCAGCGACACCGCCTGGAAAATCTTGGCCAGCGCCGAGTCGCGCCGCAGTGCCGAATAAACCCCCATCAGGATGCCGAACACCATCGCGAAAATGGTGGCGCAGATCGCAAGCTCCAGTGTGGCAGGCATCCGTTCCATCAACAGATTGGAGACCGGCTGGCGGAATTGGTAGGAGACGCCGAACTTGAATTGCGCGGCGTTGGCGAAGTAGCGCAGGAACTGAATCGGGACGGCATCGTCAAGACCGAGCGACTTCCGGATCTCGGCGCGCTCGGCAAACGACGTGTCCAACGAAACGATCTGGTTGACCGGATCGCCGGCGAACCGGAACATCGAGAACGAGATGATCCCGACCGCAATCATGACGCCAATGGCCTGGATGGCGCGGCGAAGAGTGAAAGCGAGCATGTGATCCTTTCACTTTTCTTCTGTTGCTGTGGACGTCGCTGTCAGCCGGAAACGAAAGGTCCCGGGGCGTATCCACCGGGACCGTGAGTGACGAAGCCGCCTATTCCTGTTTGGTTGCCCAATAGAAGATGACCTGATTATCCGCGCGCTGCGGCAAACTCAGTTTCTTCGATGCGCCCCACGCCAGTGCCTGCTGATGCAGCGGAATATATCCGTAGTCCTTTTGAACGACTTCGAACGCCTCCTTGATCATCAGGTCGCGTTTGGCGGTATCCGGCTCAACCAGTACCTTGGCGGCCAGTTCGTCGACCTTCTTGTTGCAATAGCCGCCGAGATTGGCCTCACCGCGATTGATTTTCGGGTCGTCGCGGCAGCCCAGGATCTGGTTGAGAACGTCGTGCGAGTCCGATGTTCCGGGCGTCCAGCCGAGCAGGAAGAACGAGGTCTGGTAACCGCCTGGCTTCAATACCTTGGCGAAATATTGCGCCTTGGGTTGCGCCAACAGGTTCACCTTGACGCCGATACGAGCCAGCATCCCGACCACCGCCTGGCAGATCGCGGCATCGTTGACGTAGCGGTCGTTCGGGCAATCCATCGTGACTTCGAATCCGTCGGGATAGCCGGCTTCGGCCAAGAGCTTCTTGGCGCCGTCGGGATCCAGTTTCGACCGCGTGAAGTCCTTGGACAGCGGGAACAGTTGCGGCGCCACCATCAGTGCCGACGGCGTCGAGAGGCCGCGCATCACGCGGGTCTTGATCAGTTCGACATCGATCGTCTTGAAGAAGGCTTCGCGGACGCGGATATCCTTGAACGGATTCTTGCCCTTGACGTTCGAGTACAGCAATTCGTCGCGGACCTGGTCCATGCCGAGGAAGATGGTGCGGATTTCCGGTCCCTTGAGCACTTGCGCGTTGGGAGTGGAATCCACGCGCGAAATATCCTGAACCGGAACCGGCTCGATGATATCAACCTCGCCCGACAGCAACGCGGCGACGCGCGTGGCATCCGAGCCGATCGAGGTGAAAATGATTTCCTTGATGTTGTGCTCGGGTTTGCGCCACCAATTCGGGTTGACCTTGAACACGGTCTTCACGCCAGGCTGATGGCTCTCGACAGTGAAGGCGCCGGTGCCGTTGGTATGGAGCGAAGCATAACTCGGCGAGGTGGCAGCGACCGGCGTCGGTTCCAACGCGTTGTTCGCCTCCGCCCATTTCTTGTCCATGATGTACCAGGTGCCCCATAGCGCATGCAGAATGGGATTTGGCGAGCTCAGGACGAAATCCACGGTGTGGTCATCGACCTTGACGACCTTCGCGTCGGCGGGAATGTAGGACTGCAGGTTCGAGCCTTTGGCCCGAACGCGATCGGCGGAAAAAACCACGTCGTCGGCTGTGAAGGGGTCGCCGTTCTGGAATTTGACACCTCTCCGCAGGTGGAACCGCCAGCGCGTAGGCTCCGGCATTTCCCAGCGCTCCGCCAGCGCGGGAATGATTTTCAGATCCTTGTCGCGCGCGATCAGGCCTTCATAGACATTTCCAAGATGCCCATGGGTGGTGCTCTCGTTGAGCGTATAGGGATCGAGCGATTTCAGTTCGCCCTGGTTGGCGTAGCGCACGGTCTGGGCCGATGCCGGCACCATCGCCAAAGCGAGAATGGAAGCCGTGGCCGCTGCAAGCAAACTCTGACGTACCGACATTTGTTGGATTTCCCCGCTTTGATCAGCGCAATTCCGCAATAACGGCGGATATTGCCGATCCATGCAGCTAAAGTCCAGCCGCCGCGCAAGCTCGATTTCCCCTATTCAGCGGACTGGTTTGCACCGCGATGCGGCGATGACTAGTTTCAGCTCAGGAGACGGGCGCGCGAGCGTCAGATTCAACTTTCGGAGTGCCGGATGGCGGAACTAAAGGCCGATGTTCTGGTGTTGGGGGCGGGTATGGTCGGCGTCGGCGCCGCCCTCCACCTGCAGAAGAAGGGCCGCGACACGGTTTTGATCGACCGGCACGAACTGGCCGGCGAGGAGACCAGTTACGGAAATGGCGGACTGATCGAATGCGCGTCGGTCTTTCCCTACATGTTCCCGCGGGATCTCCGCCAAATCCTGCAATATGCGACCAATCGGACGCCGCAACTGCGCTATCATTTCGCGGATCTGCCGTCCTTTCTGCCCTGGCTGGTGCGCTATTTCCTGGCGTCTTCGCCGGAGCGTGCGCTGCACAGTGCGATGTCCGAACTGCCGCTGATCCAGCGCAGCCTGGTCGAGCATGAGGCGCTGATCACGGAAGCCAATGTGCCGGAGCTGTTGCGCCGGACCGGCTGGATCAAGCTTTATCGTTCCGATGCGACACTGGCGAAAGCGGTGCAGGAACTCGAACGCGCCAGACAATATGGCGTCGCGGGCAACATCCTCGACGCGCCAGCGATCGCGGCACGCGAGCCGCATTTGACCGGCGACTTTGCCGGCGCGGTGCATTTTCCCGATCCCGGCTTTGTCCCCGATCCCGGTGGCCTCACCAAGGCCTATGCGGCGCTGTTCGGCCGCAAGGGCGGCCGGTTCCTGGTTGGCGATGCCCGAACGCTGGAACAATCCGGCGCACGCTGGCGCGTGGCGACCCTCGAAGGGTCAATCACCGCGCGCGAAGTGGTCGTCGCAATGGGACCGTGGTCCGATCAGATCTTCGCGCCGCTCGGCTATTCGATCCCGCTCAACGTCAAGCGCGGCTATCACATCCATCTGGCGCCGCGCGGCAATGCCGTGCTCAATCATCCCGTGCTGGACACCGATCAGGGATTTCTGCTGGCGCCGATGAACCGCGGCATTCGCCTGACCACCGGCGCCGAGATGGCCCGGCGCGATGCGCCGCCGACGCCGGTCCAGGTCGAACGAGCCATGCCAAAGGCGCATAAGCTGTTTCCGCTCGGCGAACCCGTCGACGCGCAGCCCTGGAAGGGGGCGCGCCCCTGTTTGCCGGATATGCTGCCGGTGATCGGAAAAGCGCCCCGCCACCCCGGTTTATGGTTCGATTTCGGCCATCAGCACCATGGCCTGACGCTTGGACCCGCAACCGGCCGACTGCTGGCGGAAATGATGACCGGCGAGACCCCGTTCGCCGATACCACCCCTTTTGCGGTCGAACGTTTTGGTTGACCATATGCGGCGAATGAGGGGTTTCGGGTCCTTGCGTGACAGCGCCAGTCACGGCGATACTGCGGCAAGCCATTAGTTAAGGAGCGGCCATGAAGATAAATGTCGAAGTAGATTGCACGCCGCTCGAGGCCCGGCAGTTTTTCGGGCTTCCGGATGTTCAGCCGATGCAGACCGCGGTCATGGACAAGTTGCAGAATCAGATGATGGCCAACATCGACAAGGTCTCGCCGGAATCGCTGATGCAGAGCTGGTTCACCTTCGACCCCAAGATCGCCGAACGGTTTCAGGACATGTTCGTGACCATGGCCGGCCTCGGCGGCATGGCCAAGAAGGACAAGAAATAGTGGCCGTCGCGGAGGACGCGCCGGCGGCGGAACGCAAGCTTCGTCCGCCGGGCCTGTTCCTGATGCTCGCCGAAGCCAGAAGCGTGTTCGAGCTCAATTCAAGCCTGCTGCTGTCGCCCTTGTTGATGCGCGCCCCCAGGGGTGACGGGCATCCCGTGCTGGCGCTGCCGGGATTTCTCGCCAGCGACCTGTCGATGGCGCCGATGCGGCGCTATCTCAAAGAACTCGGTTACGACACCTATGCATGGAACATGGGCCGCAATTTCGGCGGCGTCGCCAGCAAGCGCGGCGCGTTGCGCGATCTGCTGAAGCGAATCCATGAGACCACGGGACGAAAGGTCAGCGTCATTGGCTGGAGTCTCGGCGGCATTTATGCGCGCGACCTCGCGCTGCAATTGCCGGACATGGTGCGATCGGTGATCACGCTCGGAAGTCCGTTCGCCAACGATATCACGGCCACCAACGCCACGCGGCTGTACGAAGCGCTGTCGGGCGAAGGCATCAATGACAATCCGGAGATCAGGGAAGCCATCGCCGGCGACCTGCCGGTGCCCGCGACCTCGATCTATTCCCGCACCGACGGCATCGTGAACTGGCGTACCAGCCTGCTGCGCCCCTCCGATACCGCTGAAAATATCGAGGTGCACCTCGCGAGCCATATCGGCCTTGGCGTCAACCCGGCCGCCTTGTGGGCGGTGGCCGACCGCCTCGCGCAGGCGGAAGGCGAATTTGGGCAATTTGATCGATCGGGGCCGTTTGCCATTGCATATGGCCCCCCGGGGAATGCACAATCCTGACCAATGTCGTTGAGGCTCCAGGGGATGCCAAAGCCCCGGCTCAAGGACCGTCTGAACGCCAGAAGCGCCAAAAGGCGTCGCGTGATCTCTGCGGGAGGAAAACATGACTGACGCCAGGAAACTCTCATCGATGGACGCGTCGTTTCTGTATCTGGAAACGCCGGAAATGCCGATGCACGTTGGAAGCATGGCGATCTTCCGCCTGCACGAGAACTACAACGGCAACTTCTTCGAAGATTTCAAGGCGATGATTGGATCGCGGCTGCACCTTGCGCCGATCCTGAAAGCGCGCCTGGAGAAGGCGCCGCTCGACATCGATCACCCATCCTGGGTCGAGGACGACCAGTTCGACATCGACCGCCACATTTTCCGCGGCAGCCTGCCGGCGCCGTACGATCGCGCGACGCTGGAGCGCATCGTCGGCTGGATGCATGCCAAGCTGCTCAACCGCGCCCGTCCGCTCTGGGAATTCTATGTCTTCGAGGGCATGAAGGACAACGAGATCGGGCTCTATTCCAAGATGCACCACGCCTGCATCGACGGCGGCGCCGGTGCGGCGCTGACCAACATGATCTACGATCTGACGCCGGTGCCGCGCCAGGTCGAGCCGCCGACGGCGCGCAAGGTCGCCCAGGAGCCGCGCGACATCGCGGCCAACCTGATCGATTCC
>JACDAG010000422.1 GCA_013695565.1 Bradyrhizobium sp. | reverse complement strand
CCATCACCCCGGACGAGGCCCGGGTGAAGGAATTCGGCCTCAAGGAGATGTGGAAGTCGCCCAACGGCACCATCCGCAACATCCTCGGCGGCGTCGTGTTCCGCGAACCCATCATCTGCAAGAACGTGCCCCGCCTGGTTCCGGGCTGGACCAAGCCGATCATCATCGGCCGTCATGCCTTCGGCGACCAGTACCGCGCCACCGACTTCAAGTTCCCCGGCAAGGGCACGCTGACGATGAAATTCGTCGGCGACGACGGCAAGGTGATCGAACGCGAAGTCTACAAGTCGCCGGGCGCCGGCATTGCGCTGGCGATGTACAACCTCGACGATTCGATCGCCGATTTCGCCCGCGCCTCGCTGAACCAGGGCCTCGCCAAGAGCTATTCGGTCTACCTGTCGACCAAGAACACCATCCTGAAAACCTATGACGGGCGGTTCAAGGACATCTTCCAGGAGATCTACGACAACGAGTTCAAGGCCAAGTTCGAGGCCAAGAAGATCACCTACGAACATCGTCTGATCGACGACATGGTCGCCGCTGCGATGAAGTGGTCGGGCGGCTATGTCTGGGCCTGCAAGAACTACGATGGCGACGTGCAGTCCGATACCGTCGCGCAGGGCTACGGCTCACTCGGCCTGATGACCTCGGTACTGATGACGCCCGACGGCGAGACCGTGGAAGCCGAGGCCGCGCACGGCACGGTGACGCGGCACTACCGCGAGCACCAGAAGGGCAAGGAAACCTCGACCAACTCGATCGCGTCGATCTTCGCCTGGACCCGCGGCCTGTCGCACCGCGCCAAGCTCGACAATAATGAGGAACTGGCGAAGTTCGCGCTCACGCTGGAGAAGGTTTGCGTCGACACCGTCGAGGCCGGCTTCATGACCAAGGACCTCGCGCTGCTGGTCGGCGCCGACCAGCGCTGGCTCTCCACGACAGGCTTCCTCGACAAGGTCGCGGAAAACCTCACCAACACGATGGCGGCGAAGTAAGCCGCCTCGCAACCAGCGTCGACCCATCAACGTCATTGCGAGCCACCGGGTCGCGCGAATGCGCGCCCGATGACAGGCTCCGCGAAGCAATCCATCCCTCAGCGGAAAAAAGAATGGATTGCTTCGTCGCTTCGCTTCTCGCAATGACGAATTTGGAGTATCGCCATGCTTCCCCTTCGGACTGCCGCGATTTTCCTTCTTCTGTTGGCAAGTTCGGCGACCGCGCGCGCCGCCGAGCCGCTCCCCGACGCCATCGCCGCACCGGGCCAAACCGTCGTACTGACCCTGCATGCCGAAGGCGCGCAGGTCTACGAATGCAAGGCCGGCGCCGACGGCAAGCCGATCTGGTCGTTCCGCGAGCCAATCGCGACATTGCTGGCCGACGGCAAGACCATCGGGCGTCACTATGCGGGCCCGAACTGGGAACACAGCGACGGCAGCGCCGTCGCCGCCAAGGTCGCGGGCAACGCCCCCGGCGCGACCGCGAATGACATTCCCTGGCTGAAGCTCGAAGTAACCAATCGGCGCGGCAGCGGCATCCTCGCCAATGTCGCCACGGTGCAGCGGATCAACACCAGGGGCGGCAAGCGCGACGGCGCATGTGAGACCGTCGGCAGCTTCCTGAACATGCCCTACTCCGCCGACTACGTGTTCCTGCGCAAACCCTGAGCGACGGGACCGGAGATTGCCGATGCTGTTCATGGTGATCGAGCGCTTCAAAAATCAAGATCCGATCCCGGTCTACACGCGCGTCCGCGACCCCGGCATCAAATTCCCGGATGGCTTGAAATATGTCGGCAGCTGGATCGAACCGAACTTCGACCGCTGTTTCCAGCTGATGGAATGCGACGATCTCCGCTTGCTTCAGCAATGGGTGCTCGAAAACAACCGCGATCTCGGCATGACGTTCGAGATCGTGCCTGTCGTGCCGAGCAAGGAGACGCGCGAGGTCGTGGCGCCGTTCCTCGACAGGAAATAGCTGACCGCTAATCCCGCTCGGCCTGCGCGATCTCGCCGGCGCCGACATCGCCCTTCAATATCTCCGCGGTGTCGGCAAGGCGAGCTTCCGCGGTCTCCTTCACATGCGCGGCCAGTGCCGGCATGC
>JACDAG010000103.1 GCA_013695565.1 Bradyrhizobium sp. | reverse complement strand
CCGAGTGCGTTTTCATCGAGACCTGTGCAGCGTGAAGCCAGATCGGCCGCGAGCGCGGTATCGCGAACCTCCAGACGCGCCAGCGCCGGTGCCGTCAGGGAGCTCAGGCGCAGCACGCCGGAGGGGCCGTCGGCGCGGCGGATATCGGCATAGGCCCATGCCGCAAGCGTCGTGTCACCGTCACGGATTTCCAGCCGGTCGGCGAGCAGCAGCGTGACGACGCGCCGCTGGTTCGACTTGCCGTCAAAATGGATTGCTGAACCGGCTGCCTGCGATTTCGGCGCGTCGGGCATGTCGATGTCGTTGGCGATCCCGGTCATGAGCTAGAACCCCGCAACGTCGAGGCCGTCGGCAAAACCTTCGCCGAGCGCATTGGCCAGTTCACCCCTTGCCGAAACATTGGCGGCCGTCTCGATGCCGTGGATGTTGATCGATTCCAACACCCGCACCCAGAGATCGCGCACCAGATAGACGCGGATCACGACGTTGATCGCGAGCGCGAACATCAGGTAGCCGATGCCAGCGAGCACCAGCAACAGGATGCTCTTCGAAAATTCCCGCGACTGGAAGAACTCGGCGAACCCGTCGCCGCTCATGCTGGCGGCCAACGCCGCCGCAAGCGCCAGGTAAACCGAGAAAATCAATCCAAGCACGACCATCCAGCCGATCACCTTCCAGTACAGGCCGATCAGCCGGCTGCGCGGCAATTCCGATTCCAGACGCACGCCGCCGATCCGGATGCCGGACAGCCACCAGCGCCATTCCACTGCCTTGAACGCACCGTAGATAAAGGGTGCCAGCGGCGTAACCACGAACGCGACAGGTACCAGCAACCACAGCCACCAGCCGCGCTTGAAGAATTCCCAGCCGCGGCCCTCGAAGCTTCCCTGCAGATCGCCGTAATAGGAATGGCGCATCTTGTAGCGCTCGAGTGCCGCGGTGCGCCACGGCAGGGCCAGGCCGAAGGTCGCCATGACAAGGAGACCCCACAGCGACGCCTTGAGCGCATAGATCCAGCCCGAGCCACTCATCCAGAATCGCAAGCCGCGCCACACCGTGCGCGTCAGGCGATAGCGGCGGGCGCGAAAGATCGCGAACTGCCCGAACACATAGAAAAAGGCGACGAGAGGGAAGCTGGCAAACGTCTTGTAACGCTCGGCCTCGAGACCGGCGAGAAAGTAAGCCAGATAGACCGGCACCAGGATCGCCAGCGCGACCAGGAATCCGATCAGCAATTCCTTGCCGCGGCCGGTATATTCGGCGCCATCACCGTCGATCTGGGTATTGCTCCAGAGATGTCGGCGGATGTCGGTGGTGAGCCAGAACCGGTAGAAGCCCAGCGTCACCATTTCCAGCCCGGCGCCGCGCTTGACCAGATGAAAGAATTCGCTGCGGTTGCCCGAAAACGCCACCGGCATCGGCGGCGGCTTCGGCGGGGACGGCAGCGATGGCGGCCCCGACGGGGTCCAACTCATGTCGTTCACGGGTCAACTCCAGAGCGGCCTGACGAGGCAGCCGACAAATCGGTTTACATCACGGATTTGTCGCGTGGAGTGTGATCAGGTTCATTTACGCCGACTTGTCGAACAATTCCCGCCCGATCAGCATCCGCCGGATTTCGCTGGTTCCGGCGCCGATTTCGTAGAGCTTGGCGTCGCGCAACAGCCGCCCGGTCGGATAATCGTTGATGTAGCCATTGCCGCCGAGCAACTGGATGGCATCGAGCGCGCATTGCGTCGCCTTTTCCGCGGCATAGAGGATGGCCCCGGCGGCGTCTTCGCGCGTGGTCTCGCCGCGGTCGCAGGCCTTCGCCACCGCATACACATAGGCGCGGGACGCGTTCATCGTGGTGTACATGTCGGCGATCTTGCCCTGCACCAGCTGGAAGGTGCCGATCGGCTGGCCGAATTGCTTGCGCTCGTGCACGTAAGGCAACACCACGTCCATGCAGGCCTGCATGATGCCGATCGGACCCGCGGCCAGCACGGCGCGTTCATAGTCGAGGCCCGACATCAGCACGTTGACGCCACGGCCGACTTCGCTGAGCACGTTTTCTTCCGGCACCTCGCAATTGTCGAACACCAGTTCGCAGGTGTCGGAGCCGCGCATCCCGAGCTTGTCGAGCTTTTGCGCGGTGGAGAATCCCTTCATGCCCTTTTCGATGATGAACGCGGTGATGCCGCGTGACCCGGCGTTGGCATCGGTCCTGGCATAGACCACCAGCGTGTCGGCGACGGGGCCGTTGGTGATCCACATCTTGCTGCCGTTGATGACGAAGCGATCGCCCTTCTTCTCGGCGCGGGTGGCCATCGACACCACGTCGGAGCCGGAATCCGGCTCCGACATCGCCAATGATCCGACATGTTCGCCCGAAATCAGCTTCGGCAGATATTTGCGCTTCTGCGCGTCGTTGCCGTTGCGGCGGATCTGGTTGATGCAGAGGTTGGAATGCGCGCCATAGGACAGGCCGACCGCCGCCGACGCCCGCGACATTTCCTCAACCGCGATACAATGCTCGAGATAGCCGAGCCCGGTGCCGCCATATTCTTCCTCGACGGTAATCCCGTGCAGGCCGAGCGCGCCCATCTTGGGCCAGAGATCGCGCGGAAACTCGTTGCTCTTGTCGATTTCGGCCGCGCGCGGCGCGATCTCCTTGCTCGAAAAGGCGTACACGGTTTCGCGAATGGCATCCGCGGTTTCACCGAGATCGAAATTGAACATCCGATATGCGTTGGGAATCATGGTCGGGCGGCCTCCGGCGAAATATCGTTGTTGGCATAAGCCTTAACGCCTGCAGACGCGCTTGTCACGGACAATGATACGGCTCCGTATCGGTCTCGGCCGGGGTAAAGTTCAATGCGGCCGCCGCATCAAACTGTCCCTTGCCCCGGCACGTACGAACGGCTGTAATCGGCGCCAAAATACCGCCGGTCGGACCGATCCCGGCGTGCGGAAAACAATCAGGGAGCCGCTCCATGGACGGAACTGTCGAACTCACCCAGGATTCCCTCGAGCTGGACTCCCTGCAAAAGGCTGCACGCGCGCGGGCCGCTGCGCTGCCGCTGGCGGAATTCGATCCCGGCGATCCCGAGCTGTTCAAGACCGATACCTTCTGGCCGTATTTCGACCGGCTGCGCCGGGAAGCGCCGGTGCATTACTGCAAGGACAGCATGTTCGGGCCGTATTGGTCGATCTCCAAATATAACGACATCATGGACATCGAGACCAACCATGCGGTGTTCTCGTCGGCGGCCTATCTCGGCGGCATCACCATCCGTGACGCCCCGACCGATTTGCGCCGCGAAAGCTTCATCGCCATGGACCAGCCGCGCCATGGCGCGCAGCGCAAGACCGTGGCGCCGATGTTCACGCCGACCCATCTCGACCAGCTCGCGATCAACATCCGCAAGCGGTCGGCCGAATGCCTGGACAATTTGCCGAAAAACGAAGTGTTCGACTGGGTCGACCGGGTTTCGATCGAGCTGACCACGCAGATGCTCGCCGTGCTGTTCGACTTTCCCTGGGAAGACCGCCGCAAGCTGACCCGCTGGTCTGACGTCGCGACCACGCTGCCCGGCCCCGATGGCGTCGTCGCGACCGAAAATGATCGGCAGGCTGAACTGCTGGAGTGCGCGGCTTATTTCGCAAAACTCTGGAAGGACCGGATCAATCAACCGCCGAAGAGCGACCTGTTGTCGATGATGGCGCACAGCGAAGCCACCCGCGACATGGATCCGAACAATTTCCTCGGCAACCTGATCCTGCTGATCGTCGGCGGCAACGACACCACCCGCAACACGCTGTCGGGCAGCATCTATGCGCTGAGCAAGCATCCCGACCAGTACAAGAAGCTGCGCGACAATCCGGCGCTGATCGACACCTTCGTTCCGGAGGTGATCCGCTGGCAGACGCCGCTCGCGCATATGCGCCGCACCGCGCTCGATGACATCGAGTTCCGCGGCAAGCAGATCAAGAAGGGCGACAAGGTCGTGATGTGGTATGTCTCGGGCAACCGCGATGAAGAGGTGATCGATCGCCCCTACGAGTTCATCATCGACCGCGCCCGGCCCCGCACCCACATCTCGTTCGGCTTCGGCATCCACCGTTGCGTCGGTCTGCGGCTGGCGGAACTGCAACTGAAGATTATCTGGGAAGAGATCCTCAAGCGCTTCGACAATATCGAGGTGGTCGGCGAGCCGAAGCGGGTTTATTCAAGCTTTGTCAAGGGTTACGAGACCCTGCCGGCCCGCATCGCCGGTTAGAGCGTTTTCCAGCGAAGTGGATATCGTTTCGCGTGAAGAAAACGCGTCAAATCAAGGATCTAGAGCCCCGTTCCG
>JACDAG010000092.1 GCA_013695565.1 Bradyrhizobium sp. | reverse complement strand
TCCCCTGCCTGCAATGCGGCCCGACGATGGTCGCGCCGCATGCGTTCCATGTGATCGCGGGCTTCATCCTCGCCGCATTGCTCGTGGTGTGCGGATTCATGTTCGGCCCGCCGGCCGAACAAGGCGAGATCGAACCGATTTCGTCCGGCTCGCTCGCGGCCTATCTGCTCGGCGCGACCTTGATCGTGCTGAACGGTTTCCATGCCGATGTCGCCATGGTCGCGTTCGGCCTGCTGGTGGCCGGCAGCCTGATCGTGGCCTGGCGCACCGATGCCGCGGTCGGCGCGGTCGGCGCTGCGGCTGGCCTGGTCTTCGTCGTGTTCGCCGAATGGGCGGTCCGCGCCAATCCCGACATGCTGGTGCTGCCCGGCGGCGCACTCCCGGGCATCGGGCCGAGCGCCACGGACGGATCGGTGTCGCTGCACCTGATCTCGGCGGCGATCTTCGCCATTGGTTTCGGTGCGGCGGGATTCCTGGCGCAGGGCCGCTCGGCCAGTCCGATCATTCCCGTGGTCTGGTCGGCCGCGGCCGTGTTCACGCCACTGGCGCTGCTGGTTGCGCTCTATGCCCGCATCGCGCATCTCGACCGCTCGATACCGTTCGCCATTCTCGCGGTCGTACTGGCCGCGGCCTACGCCGCCGCGACCGAAATCCTGAGCAAGCGCGAGGATCGCCCGGGATTGCCGGCCTCGATCGCGCTGTTTGCGACCGGCGCGCTGGCAGCACTGGCACTGGCCCTGACGTTCGCGCTGGAAAAAGGCTGGCTCACGATCGCGCTGGCGCTGATGTCGCTGGGTACCGCCTGGATCTCGATGCAGCGGCCGATCCCGTTCCTGCGCTCGCTGGCCGCGATCCTCGCCGCCATCGTGGTGCTGCGGATCGGTTACGAGCCGCGTATCGCAGGCGAAGCCGTCGGCACCACGCCGATCTTCAACTGGCTGTTGTGGGGTTACGGCATTCCTGCGGCTTCGTTCTGGGCCGGCAGCATCTTCCTGCGCCGCGGCGGCGACGACGGATCGCTGCGCACGGTGGAAGCAGCCGCCATCCTGTTCACGGTGCTGCTGGCGTTCATGGAAATCCGCCATGCCGTCAACAATGGCGACGTCTATTACTATACCGCCGGCTTCACCGAAATTGCGCTGCAGGTCTGCGTGGCGCTGGCGATGGCGATCGGGCTGGAGCGCCTGCGATTGCGCACTGGCAGTGTCATTCACAATGGCGGCGCCATCCTGCTCACGGTGTTCGCGGGCTTCGCGGCGCTGTCCGGGCTGCTGGCCTTCCAAAACCCGCTGCTGCGTTGGATGGAAATCGGCGGCGTCGTCATCAACCTGCTGCTGCTCGGCTACGCCCTGCCCGCGGTGCTGGCGCTGTTGCTGTCCTATGCCGTGGCTGGCCGCCGCCCCGCGGCCTACGCCAACACGATCGCGGCGGGCGCACTCGTTCTCGCGCTGGCCTATGTGACATTCGAGATCAGGAGAATCTATCACGGCCCGGTGCTCTCGGTCGGACAGACCAGCGACGCCGAGCAATACACCTACTCGATCGCGTATCTGGCGTTCGGCGTGGTGCTGCTCGGGATCGGCATTCTCTTCAACTCGCAGCGTGCGCGGCTGGCGTCAGCGCTCGTGATCGGACTGACGATCCTGAAAGCCTTCCTGATCGACATGTCGACCCTTACCGGCGTCTATCGCGCGCTGTCCTTCATGTGCCTGGGGCTGGTGCTGGTGGCGATCGGCTGGCTGTATCAGCGGATACTGTTCCGCAGGCAGGCCGCGGCCGCGCCGCCCGTACCGACGGGCTAATCGGTCAGGCCGCGCGCACCGAGTCGAGGAATTTGCCGACTTCGAGCTTCAGCCGGTTGCTGTCGCTCGACAGTGACTTCGCCGCCGAGTGAACCTGCGCGGAGGCCGATCCGGTCTCGGTCGCGCCGTGCTGCACGTCGGTGATGTTGGCGGAGACCTGCTGCGTCCCGGCAGCGGCGTGCTGGATGTTGCGGGATATTTCCTGCGTGGCCGCGCCCTGCTCCTCGACTGCGGCAGCAATGGTCGAGGATATCTCCGACATGCGGCCGATGGTGCCGCTGATCTCCTTGATCGCAGCAACCGATTCCTGGGTCGCGGCCTGAATGCCCGAAATCTGCTGGCTGATCTCGCCGGTCGCCTTCGCGGTCTGCTCGGCGAGCGCCTTCACTTCCGACGCCACCACGGCAAAGCCGCGACCGGCCTCGCCCGCGCGCGCCGCCTCGATCGTAGCGTTCAGCGCCAGCAGATTGGTCTGGCCGGCGATGGTGTTGATCAGCTCGACCACGTCACCGATGCGGCTGGCCGCCTTCGACAGTTCGCTGACGCGGTTGTTGGTCTTCTCTGCCTGATCCACCGCCTCGCTGGCGACACGGGACGATTCCTGGACCTGGCGGCTGATCTCGTTGACCGAAACGGTCAACTCCTCGCTGGCCGCGGATACCGATTGCACATTGGTGGAGGCTTCCTCGGAAGCCCCGGCAACCGAGGTTGCGAGACTTTGCGATCGTTCGGCTGCCTTGGTCAGCGTATTGGCGGAGGCTTCGAGCTCGGTTGCCGCCGACGATACGGTGTCGACGATCTCGCCGACCGCGCCTTCGAAGGCGTTGGCAAGCTCTCGCATGTCCGCCTTGCGCTGTGCGGCCTGCCGCTGCTCAGCCTCGAGCTTTTCGGCCCGCAGCCGCTCGGCCTCGATCATGTTGTTCTTGAACACCTCGACCGCACCGGCCATTTCGCCGACCTCATCCCTGCGGCCAAGACCCGGGATCGCGATCTTGAAGTCGCCGCCGGCCAGCCGCGTCATGGCTGACACCATCGAGGAAAGCGCCTTCGAGATCGAGCGGCCGATCAGCAGCGACAGGCCGCATACCAGAACCACTGCCAGGCCGAACGCGATCAACATCCAGGTGCTGATCGAATCGCGCGTCGCCGCCTCGCTGGCTTCAGCGGTCGTGTACAGCCGTTCGACGTCTTTCTCGACCTCAACGATCACAGGCTCGATGTCACGAAACGTCTTCGACATCGTTGCGCCATAGCTCGCCGCTTCGAGCGCACCGGCGGCCCAGGCAGAAAAATCCGCTTGATACTTTTCAAGCTTCTTGGCGATGTCGGCCTTCACGGCGGGTTGTATATCGGCGCTCGCCAACGACTTTGAAAAATCGGCAGCAGCCTTCTTCAGCTCGCCGACATATTTCTCGTCACGGCGCAGCATGAAGTCCTTCTCATGCCGACGCAACGTCAGCATCGCGCTGGTCAGCCGCGGGTCGTCGAATTCCTTGAGCCTGGTTTCGATGTCGTGGACAGCCCCGCGCAGCGAGCCCGTAAGGCCAAGTTTTTCGTTCAGGCCGAGCTTGATCTCGGCCTGCGTCAGGCCTGCAAAATTCTTCACATAGTTTGCAAAGCCGCGCTGCACGGTGTCGACCTTGCCGAGGATGGTGGCAAAGCTCGCGGCACGCACCATGGTTTTCAATTTTTCGATGTCGCGGTCGATTGCGGCAGATGCATCAGCGTGACGTTTCGCGTAGGACTCGTCGCGGCGGAGCTGGAAATCCTTCTCGGCCCGGCGCGCTTCCAGCATCTTGATCGATATCTGCTTGTTCAGATCGGAGATGGCGCGACCCTCGCTCGCGACAATGCGCGACGCGTCCTGCGACCAGCTGCCGATCTGATGGATCGCGCCGAATGCCAGCAGCCCGATCAGGCCGACAATGCCAATGGCCATGATCTTGTGGGTGAGGCGAATGGAAAAGCCGCTCATGGGAAATTCCCTAATGACCTGTTAATTCGTCCGGTCCCGACCAAATCTGCAATGCACACCTATTGGGCAATTCTAGCCTGCCGGCTTCTACGCTTGGTTAACCCTATGCCCGCACGTGTGCGTAGAACTCCGTAGGATTACGTAAAAAGGGGCGAAACGCGCGCAAATGTGCTGCCGCACACGGACAAATCGTGGCGTGACTACGCGCCAAGGCGTTAAGCCTTGTGGCGGCGCGGACCTTGCTGAAAGGGGAAGCGGGAAGCACTGATCGCGAAAAATCGGGCCGACCGGGCGGTTAGCTGACCGATTCCGCGACGAGGCGGATCCTGAATACCGGCTTCTTGGACTCGTCGAGCAGTTCCATCTGCCATTCGGCATTCTGCTTCAGGCTGCGCGAAATGCTGCCGAGCAGGTTGCCGCACACCTTGGTCATCTCGGCCCAGGCGGCTTCGCGGCTTTCGAATTCGGAGCCCTGGTCGGACGCGCCTGCGAACCGACCACTGCTAATCCGAAAAAAGTACAGCGGCATGACAAATCCCAAATACGAGCCACCCCCGGCCTTCTTTGGCCGCCACGGTGAGGGTAAACTCGCTACCAGGACGTGAATTAGCCAGCCCGTATCACTACGGTCCGATATACCCAATTTCGGGCTTCATTTCGCCCGATATCAATCGGTGGAACGACGCAGCTCCGGCGCGTTTTCGGCTTTCACCGGCTCCGCCCTGGCCTCGGATTTGATCGGCTCGAGCTTGGCGCTCTCGACCGCGGGCGTCTCGACCCGGGACGTCACCTCGGCGCGCGGCTTGACATCATCGCGCGGCGTGGCATCGGCCGAGCGCGTCGGCTCCGGTGCGTGCAGCGAACGCGGTCGCGCCACCGAGCGGGCCATCAGCATCTGCTGCGCGCCCTGATGGCGGAATTCGCAATAGGCAAAGCCCATGCCTGCCACCGATCCGCGGAACGTGCGTTCATCGCGCTTGTCGAGATTGAAGCACGGCTCGAACGGAAGCCCCTTGATGGAAGCGCAGACGGCCTGGCCGCGGATCTGCAGCGTATTGCCGGGCAGTCGCACATGGCGGACCGGCCCTCCACCGCTGAACTGGATCGACCCGGCGGCGCCGAGATCGTCGAGCACGCGGCCGGCGCCGCGGGTGCCGTCAAAACACGTGAAAGCGAAAACCTTGCCGCTGACAAACCTGCGGGCTTCGTCGGCATTCATCATCCCGGCCAGCGCCGGCACAACCATCGCCACGGCCGTGACGGCCCCCAACACCAAACGCGCAAGCATGCAGCAACTCCAACTTACCGAGCGCGGGCACCCGCCTTGTTTACCCGCTGCTTACCATACGAACCGTGGCAACATTGGAGCAGCATGGTTGGTAAAGTCTGAACGCCGTTAGAGAATTTTTACCACGATTCGACCGCGGACCTGGCCGGCGAGGATTTTGGCGCCGGCATCGACAACCCCGTCCAGGCCGATTTCATGAGTAATATCAGCTAGTTTTCCCTGATCCAAATCGCTGGCGAGGCGGCTCCAGGCGAGTTTGCGCTGCGGAAGCGGGCACATCACGGAATCGATGCCGAGAAGGCACACTCCGCGCAAAATAAACGGCGCCACCGAAGACGGCAGGTCCATGCCGGCGGCAAGGCCGCAGGCGGCGATGGCGCCGCCATATTTCGTCATCGAGAGCAGGTTGGCGAGCGTGGTCGATCCGACGCTGTCGATGCCGCCGGCCCAGCGCTCTTTCGCCAGCGGCTTTGCAGGACCTGACAGTTCGGCCCGGTCGATCACCTCGGCGGCGCCGAGGCCCTTCAGGTAGTCCGCCTCCGACATCCGTCCGGTGGAGGCAATGACGTGATAACCGAGCTTGGAGAGGATGGCCGTGGCCACCGAACCGACGCCGCCGGCTGCACCCGTAACCACGACGGGGCCGCTGCCCGGCGTCAGGCCGTGCTTCTCCAACGCCAGCACCGACAGCATCGCGGTATAGCCGGCGGTACCGATCGCCATTGCATCGCGGGTCGAGATGCTGTCGGGCAGCCGTACCAGCCAGTCGCCCTTGACGCGGGCCTTCTCGGCGTAGCTGCCGAGATGGGTCTCGCCCATGCCCCAGCCGTTGCAGACCACCCTGTCGCCGGCCTTCCACTGCGGATGCGAGGATTGTTCGACGATGCCGGCGAAATCGATGCCGGCGATCATCGGGAAACGGCGCACCACCGGCGCCTTGCCGGTGACGGCCAGGCCGTCCTTGTAGTTCAGCGTCGACCACTCGACGGCGACGGTGACGTCGCCGTCCATCAAGTCGGCTTCGTCGAACTGCGTCAGCGCGACGGTGGTGCCTTTTTCCGCCTTGTCGATCCTGATGGCCTTGAACGTTCCCACGGCAGCTCTCCCCGAACTTTGTAGATCGAGGAAGTCTTTACCGCATCAGGCGGGTTGCGCAACCGGGCGCGCGACCGGTTGTTCCACGATCGGCAAATTGATCAGCGCCGACAGCACGCCAAACAGCACCGAGAGCCACCAGATCGGCGTGTAGGATCCATAACTCTCGAACACGATACCGCCGAGCCAGACGCCGAGGAAGCCGCCGACCTGATGGCTGACGAAGGCAAAGCCATAGAGCGTCGCAAACCAGCGGGTCCCGAACATCAGCGCCACCAGCGCCGAGGTCGGCGGCACCGTCGAAAGCCAGGCGAGACCGGTAACGGCCCCGAACATGACCGCGGAAAGCGGCGTGATCGGAAACGAGATGAAAGCAACGATCGCCATCGCCCGCATGAAATACAGGAACGAAAGAATATAGCGCTTCGGAAACTTGTTCTGCAGCACGCCGACGCTGAGCGAGCCGATGATGTTGAACAGGCCGACCGCGGCGATCACCCAGCCGCCGGTTTGCGCAGATATGCCGCGATCCGCCAGATAGGCCGGCAGATGCACCGTGATAAAGGCGAGCTGGAAGCCGCAGGTGAAGAAGCCGAGCACCAGCAGCACGTAGGAGCGATGTCCGAAAGCTTCCGCCAGGGCCTGCTTGAGCGATTGCTGCTTCAAGGCGCCGGGCGCCGCGCCGGAATCCATCGCGGAGGTGCGGATCGCAAACGCGCAAGGGATCACGAGCAGCACAAGAACCCCGAACGCGACCAGCGCCAGTTTCCAGCCCAGCGTGTCGATCAACCCGATAGCGAGCGGCGAAAACAGGAATTGCCCGAACGAGCCCGCCGCGGTGCCGAGCCCGAACGAGATCGAACGCCAGCTTTCCGGCATCAGCTTGCTGAAGGCGGCGATGACGAG
>JACDAG010000417.1 GCA_013695565.1 Bradyrhizobium sp. | reverse complement strand
TG
Source organism: Bradyrhizobium sp. (assembly GCA_013695565.1). Taxonomy (GTDB): domain Bacteria; phylum Pseudomonadota; class Alphaproteobacteria; order Rhizobiales; family Xanthobacteraceae; genus Bradyrhizobium. Next base: position 5,107 of record JACDAG010000417.1, on the reverse strand, counting down.
CCCTCCGCGCATCCTTACGTGCTGATGAACTATCAGGGCAAGCCGCGCGATGTGATGACGCTCGCGCATGAACTCGGCCACGGCGTGCATCAGGTGCTGGCCGCGCCGAACGGCCCGCTGATGGCGTCGACGCCGCTGACACTCGCCGAGACCGCCAGCGTGTTCGGCGAAATGCTGACCTTCAGGCGGCTGTTGGGGCAGACCAGGAATGCAAAGCAGCGCCAGGCGCTGCTCGCCGGCAAGGTCGAGGACATGATCAACACCGTGGTGCGGCAGGTCGCGTTCTATTCGTTCGAGCGCGCGATCCATACCGAGCGCAAGAACGGCGAGTTGACCGCGCAGCGCATTGGCGAGATCTGGCTCAGCGTGCAGGGCGAAAGCCTCGGCCCCGCCATCGACATCCGTCCGGGCTACGAGAATTTCTGGATGTACATCCCGCACTTTATCCATTCGCCGTTCTACGTTTATGCCTATGCGTTCGGCGATTGCCTGGTGAATTCGCTTTACGCGGTCTACGAGAACGCCTCCGACGGCTTTGCCGAGCGCTATCTCGCGATGCTCGCGGCCGGCGGCACCAAGCATTATTCCGAACTGCTGCAGCCGTTCGGGCTCGACGCCAAGGATCCCAAATTCTGGGATGGCGGGCTTTCCGTCATCGCAGGCATGATCGACGAACTCGAAGCGATGGGCTGACGAGGTCGCCCGGACAAATTTCGGCCGTCGTCGCATTCCATGCTGGCGGCGACGGTGAAAGTGGAGCGGCTGATGATCGATACGCCGACGCGGCGCGTGGTGCTTGGAGTGGGAGCCTTTGCGGCGGGTTCGCTGTTCGGGGTCCGTGCTGGCGCCGCCGAGGGCCCGCTGCCGCCCACGCCCGCCTGCCACGATGGCGACGATGCGACATTGGCGCAGACCGAGGGACCGTATTTCAAGCCGTCCTCGCCCGAGCGGATCGAACTGTTTGAAGAAGGGATGGCGGGCCAGCCGATCGAACTGGCCGGGTTGGTGCTCACCCGTGGCTGCAAGCCCGTCCCGGGTGCCTTGCTGGATTTCTGGCAGGCGGATGGCAAGGGCCAGTACGACAATTCCGGCTTCCGCCTGCGCGGTCATCAGTTCACGGATGCGGAAGGCCGTTATCGATTACGCTGCGTCGTGCCCGGCGTGTATCCCGGTCGGACCCGCCACATTCATGTGAAAGTGCAGCCGCGCGGCGGCCGCGTGCTGACCACCCAGCTCTATTTTCCCGGTGAGGCAAAGAACCGTTCCGACGGCCTGTTTCGCAAGGAACTGCTGGTGCGCACTTCCAAGAGCGCCGGATGGCTTGCCGGGCGTTTCGATTTCGTGGTCGGCTAGGCGCTCTCGAAAGACGCGAGGCCGGCTTTTCCGACCGCGACGCCGCGCGGTATTTTCGCGAGATCGGCTATTGCTTGAGCGGCGCGGCTTTGGATGAGACATGGGCTACGCCCCGGGACCTTCGGCGGCCGAGCCGGTATCCCACCAGACCATCGCGGCCCATTTTCTGCATCTCGCGGCGGCCGCCCCGCATTTTCAGCCGCAGCATTTTCGGGCGACATGAAACGGGGTTGGAAATGCTGCTGGAAGGGATCAGGCGGCTCACCGGTCGTCGTTAAACATTTGTTGAACGCAATTGAGAAGATGTTATACTTCTGTATAACGGATGCTCGGATTTTGAATTATGATGTTATTTGAATTGGTTAGACGACAGCCGCGCGATTATGCGCAACTTAAAAGGCGATATCGAGATGAAAATCGAAATCAAGAAGATCGGAAACTCCGATGGCGTTCTGCTTCCGCGCGAACTGATGCAGCGGCTCGATCTCAAGCGTGGCCAGCAACTGCACGTCACCGAACTCCCTGGCGGGGGGTTTCAAGCGCTTCCGTATGATCCGGACTTTGAGCGGACCATGGAACTGGCGGAAGAGACGATGGACAAATACCGCGACACGCTCGCCACGCTCGCAAAATGATGGAAGTTAGCGATGAGCGAGCGGAAAGAGCCGCTTTGGATCACCTACGAGCAGGCCATTGCCATCCACAGCCGCCAACTCCGCCGCTTCGGTGGAGCGGCCGGATTGCGCGACGAAGGCTTGCTGCGGTCGCTTGAGCGCCCGGTCAACAAGTGGCGGTATGAACAGGCGGAGCTAGCCGAACTCGCGTCTGCTTACGCGTTCGGGCTTGCGAAGAATCATGCCTTCATCGATGGAAACAAGCGCATTGCCTTCATGGTGATGAGGGTCTTCCTTCTGAAAAACGAAGTAGCTTTCAGCCCCAAACCCGAGCATGCCACCGCCATCATCCTGTCCCTGGCCGCGGGCGAGGTCAGCGAGGAAAGCCTGACCCGCTGGATCCGGGATAATTGGCCTTCCGAATGACCCGATAGGCTTTGTGCCGTTGCCCTGCTAATCGCTTTGCGGTAATTGCACGCCAGATCGATGGATTGACTGGGGATACCGATGGCAGACCATAGCGAAGTGGCCTACACGACCGCGGACGGCAACGATTATCCGGCCCATGAGCAGACCTATGAAGGGTTCATCATGCTGGTCAAATACGGCACCGCGTCCGTTGTCGTGATCGTCGCCCTGATGGGCTACTTCCTGACCTGATGCGCCGCCGGCTGCACCGCCAAGACGGCGGTGGCGGCGGTGACCAGAAAAATTTGCACGTCGCCCGGTTGCGAAACCGGTATCCAACTAAGCGGAAATAACGCTAGTTTGCTTGCGCGCGCGCCCTCGCGCCGCCGGAGGCCCCATGAAGATTGCCGTTGCTAAGGAAATCGATCCGTCCGAACCGCGGGTGGCTGCTTCCCCCGATACCGTGAAAAAGTTCAAGGCGATCGGCGCCGAGGTGGCGGTCGAGCCCGGAGCGGGCATCAAGTCGGGCCTGCCCGATTCGGAATTCACCGCGGCCGGCGCCACTGTCAGCGCGGATGCGTTGAAGGATGCCGACATCATCATCAAGGTGAAGCGGCCGGAGGCCTCTGAGCTCAGCCAATACAAGCGTGGCGCGCTGGTAATCGCCATCATGGAGCCCTACGGCAACGAGGCGGCGCTGAAGACGATCGCGGACGCCGGCGTCTCTGCATTCGCGATGGAATTGATGCCGCGCATCACCCGCGCGCAGGTGATGGACGTGTTGTCGTCGCAGGCCAACCTCGCCGGCTACCGCGCGGTGATCGAGGCCGCGGAAGCCTTCGGTCGCGCCTTCCCGATGATGATGACCGCGGCGGGCACGATTCCCGCGGCAAAAGTGTTTGTGATGGGCGTCGGTGTTGCCGGCCTGCAGGCAATCGCGACCGCGCGCCGGCTCGGTGCCGTCGTTACCGCGACCGACGTGCGTCCCGCCACCAAGGAGCAGGTCGAAAGTCTCGGCGCCAAATTCCTTGCGGTCGAGGACGAGGAATTCAAGAACGCCCAGACGGCCGGCGGCTACGCCAAGGAAATGTCGAAAGAGTATCAGGCCAAGCAGGCCGCGCTGACCGCCGAGCACATCAAGAAGCAGGACATCATCATCACGACAGCGCTGATTCCGGGCCGTCCGGCGCCGCGCCTGGTCACGGCTGATATGGTGAAGTCGATGAAGCCGGGCTCGGTCCTGATCGATCTTGCGATCGAACGCGGCGGCAACGTCGAGGGCGCCAGGCCCGGTGAAGTCGTCGATGCCGATGGTATCAAGATCGTTGGCTACACCAATGTCGCGGGCCGCGTCGCGCAGTCGGCCTCGAGCCTGTATGCGCGCAATTTGTTCAACTTCATCGAAACGATGGTGGACAAGACCACCAAGGCGCTCGACGTGAAGTGGGATGACGAACTGGTGAAGGCCACCGCGCTGACCAAAGACGGCGCCGTCATCCATCCTAACTTCCAGCCCAAATAGCCAGCGTCAGGAGAGCCGCCATGGATCATATTGCACAGGCCGTCGATCCCTTCGTGTTCCGGCTGTCGATTTTCGTCCTCGCCGTGTTCGTCGGCTACTTCGTGGTGTGGTCGGTGACCCCCGCGCTGCATACGCCGCTGATGTCGGTGACCAATGCGATATCCTCGGTGATCGTGGTCGGCGCGCTGCTCGCGGTCGGCGTGCCCATGATCTCGAGCGGCTCGGGCTGGGCGCGCGGCTTCGGTTTCATCGCGCTGATCTTCGCCTGCGTGAATATCTTCGGCGGCTTCCTTGTCACCCAGCGCATGCTGGCGATGTACAAGAAGAAGGTAAAGTGAGCGGCGTGCGCCTCGGTGTGACGAAGGAAAATGGGGACCTGAGATGAACGCCAATCTGGCTGCAGTATTGTATCTCGTGGCGGGGGTGCTGTTCATCCTGTCGCTGCGCGGGCTGTCCAGTCCCGCGAGTTCCCGCCAGGGCAATTTCTTCGGCATGATCGGCATGGCGATCGCGGTTGCGACCACGCTCGCCAGTCATCCGCCGGCGGATGGTCTCGCCTGGCTGCTGGTCATCCTTGGCATCGCCATCGGCGGCGGCGTCGGCGCGGTCATTGCCCGTCGGGTGCCGATGACTTCGATGCCGGAACTCGTCGCCGCCTTCCACTCACTCGTCGGTATGGCCGCGGTGCTGGTGGCGGCCGGTGCGTTCTACGCGCCGGAAGCGTTCGATATCGGCAAGCCCGGCCAGATCCATGCTGCGAGCCTCATTGAAATGTCGCTCGGCGTCGCCATCGGCGCGCTGACCTTCACCGGCTCCGTGATCGCGTTTCTGAAACTGTCGGGCCGCATGAGCGGCGCGCCGATCATCCTTCCCGCACGCCACATCATCAACATCGCGCTCGCCTTGGCGCTGTTATTCTTCGTCGTCGGCCTCGTGATATCAGGCAGCGCGCTCGACTTCTGGCTGATCACGATCATCGCGCTGGTGCTCGGCGCGCTCCTGATCATCCCGATCGGCGGCGCCGACATGCCGGTCGTGATCTCGATGCTGAACTCCTATTCCGGCTGGGCGGCCGCTGGCATCGGCTTCACGCTCGGCAATTCGGCGCTGATCATCACCGGCGCGCTGGTCGGCTCGTCCGGCGCGATCCTGTCCTACATCATGTGCCACGCGATGAACCGCTCCTTCATCTCGGTCATTCTCGGCGGCT
>JACDAG010000026.1 GCA_013695565.1 Bradyrhizobium sp. | reverse complement strand
GTTGACCGTGATCGTGCCGCGGCATCCCGATCGCGGCGAGGCGATCGCCCATATGGTCGCAGGCGCGGGCCTGCAGGCGTCGTTGCGTTCGCGCGAGGAATTGCCGACTGCGACCACCGATATCTATGTCGCCGACACCATGGGCGAGATGGGGTTGTTCTATCGGCTGTCGCCGATCGTGTTCATGGGCGGGTCGCTGGTCGAGCATGGCGGGCAAAATCCGATCGAGGCGGTCAAGCTCGGCGCGTCGATCGTCCATGGCCCCCACGTGTTCAATTTCAGCGACGTCTACGAAGCGCTCGATCAGGCCGGCGGCGCGCGCCGGGCCGACAGCCAGGAAGCGCTGGTCAAACAGCTCGGCCAGTTGCTGGCCGATCCCAAGGCGCGCGAAGCATCGCTTGCCGCGTCAGAGCGTGTGGTCGAACAGCTCGGCGGCGCGCTGGAACGCACGCTTGCGGCCCTCGAACCGTATCTGTTGCAGTTGCGGCTCGAGATGGGAGCCGCCAATGCGTGAGCCGCGCTTCTGGCACGGCGCGCCTTCGCTCAAATCCAGTCTGTTGAAACCGCTCGCCGTGCTCTACGGCGCCATCGCCGCAAGACGCATGCAGCGCAACGGGCTGGATGCCGGCGTTCCCGTCATCTGTGTCGGCAATTATCACGTCGGCGGCGCCGGCAAGACGCCGACGGTGCTGGCGCTGGCGAAATTGTTGCGCGATCTCGGCGAAGCGCCAGTGGTACTCAGCCGCGGCTATGGCGGAAAATTACATGGCCCCGTGCGGGTCGATCCGGAAAGGCATGCCGCTGCGGACGTTGGCGACGAGCCGCTGATGCTGGCGGCCACGCTACCGGTCGTGGTCTCGCGCCAGCGCGCCGACGGCGTTCCACTGGCGCGCTCGCTCGGCGCCAGTGTGATCCTGATGGACGACGGTTTCCAGAATCCGGCTGTCACCAAGGATGCCTCGCTGATCGTGATCGACGGCGATCGCGGCCTCGGCAATGGCCAGGTGTTTCCCGCCGGTCCGCTGCGCGCGCCCTTGCGGCCGCAAATCGCACGCACCGATGCGCTCATCATTGTCGGCAACGGCACGGCGGCGGATGCGGTCGCGGCCGGGATCGTTGCCCAAGGCAAGCAGGTGCTGCGCGCGCGTCTGGCGCCGAACGAAGCCTCCATAGCGGCGCTGCGCGGCAAACGCGTGCTGGCCTTTGCCGGCATCGGCGATCCCGCGAGATTTTTCGGCACGTTGCAGGCAAGCGGCGTTGAATTGGTCCGGCAGCGCGCCTTCACGGATCATCACGCGTTCTCGAAGGCCGAGATCGACGGCCTGATCGCCGAAGCCAACCGCGACGCGCTGACGCTGGTGACGACGGAAAAGGATCTGGCGCGGCTGCAGGTCCGCGGCGGATTGCCCGATTGGGCGAAAGAGATCGTACCGTTCGCGGTGACGCTGGAGTTTGAGGATCCGGTGGCTTTGCGGAAATTCGTCTCCGGTCGGCTTTTCAAAGTGCGCGAGAAGAAAATTCACACCTCGTCGTCCCGGGCTTGACCCGGGACGATAGTGGTTTTCACCCCTGCGTCTTCAGCGCGCCGGGAAAATGCCGCTGCAGCACGGCGGTCGGAACCGAATAGGCTTCCTGCAGATCGACGCTCCAGTATTTCAATTCGTCGAGCGGGATCCGCACATCGGTGAGGGCGCAACGCACATAGGTTCCGGGCGAGACCACGCGGAAATCGCCATCCAGATATTGCACCTGCGCTTCGCCATGTCCCGAGGGGCCGAATTTATTGAGCACCGTTAACTCTCCGAAAGGCTGGCCCGCGGGGGCCGACTAAAGTGTATTTTCCAAATCCGATCTATCACAGATAGGTTGGGCTGTCCGCTCCGGAAACCCACTCGATTGTGATTAAATTCGACTGTTGGTGCATGTTAACCTTCTGATTATAGTTGGCTTTGTCTCAAGCGCCATGATGATCCGGCCGAACCCGATGCGCCCAGCAACGCTATTCCTGACGCTGTTTGCCGTGACCTGCGCCGCCCTGATCGGCAGCGCGGATGCCGCGCCATTGCCCGCGCCGCGTCGGGTCGAGATTCCCGCGCCCAACCTCACTTTGCATGCCCAGCTCTACAGGCCGGAGGGTCAGGGTCCGTTTCCCACCGTGATCGCGCTGCACAGCTGCGGCGGGTTGGGCGGGCATTCCGAACCGGTGCTGCCGCGCTACCGCGACTGGGTCGAGCAGTTGCTGAGGACCGGGCATGCGGTGGTACTGCCGGATAGCTACAGTTCGCGCGAACTCGGCCCGCAATGCCGCGTCAAGGAGCGCCGCGTGCTCGCGCGCCGCGAGCGGCTCTCCGACATCGTGGCGACGCGGCGCTGGCTGGGCCAGCAGGCCTGGGTGGTGCAGAACCGCGTCAGCCTGATGGGATGGGCGAACGGGGCCAGCGCCCTGTTGTGGGCGGTGCGGCCGCAAGGTGGGCGAAATGACGGTCCGGATTTCCGTTCGGCGGTGGCGTTCTATCCGGACTGCCGGATTTCCGCCGGCCTCGGCTGGAGCGCGCGGGTGCCGACGCTGCTGTTGATCGGCGCCAAGGACGACGTCAGTTCGCCGGCCGCCTGCCGCCAGATGGTCGAGGGTGCCCGCGGCCGCAGCGCGCTGGCACGGATCGAAGTCTATCCCGGCGCGGCGCATGATTTCGACCGCGCCAACCTTCCACTGCGTGCGATCGGCGCTGCCGCCGACGCCGGCCTGCCGGAGCGCGGCCACATCGGCACCGACACGGAGGCGCGTTCGGATTCGCAAAAGCGCGTGACAGAGTGGCTGGCAAGGTGAACGAGAGCGATGGAGTGCGGCGCGCGCTCTCTGCTCCCTCGCCCCGCTGTTGCGGGGAGAGGGTCGGGGTGAGGGGCTCTATCCGCGAATTCCATCTGTGCGTCGAGACCGGTACCCCCTCACCCCAACCCTCTCCCCGCAAGAGCGCAGGGCTGTCCCGGGAATGATTCACTATGCCGCAGCGCATGCCCGGCAAATCCAGCGTGAACCGGATACTTTCTGGT
>JACDAG010000020.1 GCA_013695565.1 Bradyrhizobium sp. | reverse complement strand
CGAAATCCTGCCGTAGCCTGATCGCTCCGCCCATCGCCGATCTCCCGAATCATTCCGGTCAGGCAAGAGAATCACAATGGCGGTCGCCCTACAAAATCGAGTCAGCACTTTCGAAGGCTGGTATTACATCATCGCGCAAGTGATCGGCGCCGTTGCGGCGGCGGCATTGCTTTACGTGATCGCAAGCGGCGCTGCCGGTTTCGACGTCACCAAGGGTTTTGCGTCGAACGGCTATGATGCGCATTCGCCCGGCAAGTACAGCCTGGTGGTCTGCTTCATCACCGAGGTGGTGATGACCATGATGTTCCTGTTCATCATCATGGGATCAACCCACGGCAAGGCGCCGGCGGGCTTTGCACCGCTGGCGATCGGGCTGGCGCTGGTCATGATCCATCTCGTCAGCATTCCCGTCACCAACACGTCGGTGAATCCGGCGCGCAGCACCGGCCCTGCGCTGTTCGTCGGCGGATGGGCGCTGGCGCAGCTCTGGCTGTTCTGGGTAGCACCGCTGATCGGTGTGCTCGGTGGCGTGATCTATCGCTGGCTCAGCGGCGAGCCGACCGGTGTCGTCGAGGGCCGCCGATAGTCCGAGGGGGCGGCTATTTCTTGGCCGGCGTCACTTCGGTGACGTGCCCCATCTTGCGGCCCGGCTTCGGCGCGCCCTTGCCGTAAAGGTGCACGGTGGCGCCGGGAACCGTCAGCCACTGCTCGTAGCCGAGGATATCGTCGCCAATCAGGTTCGTCATGGTCACCTCGCCATGACGGACCGGCTTGCCGAGCGGCCAGCCGGCGATGGCGCGGATGTGCTGCTCGAACTGCGAGACCGAGGCGCCGTCCAGCGTCCAGTGTCCGGAATTATGCACCCGCGGCGCGATTTCGTTGACCAGCACTTTCGGTCCACCGTTTTCGGCTACCACGAACAACTCGACCGCGAGCACGCCGACATAGTCGAGTTCGGTCGCGATCTGCTCGGCGATGCTGCGCGCCTGTGCCGCCAGCGCATCCGATATCCGGGCCGGCGCGCGCGAGATTTTCAGGATGTGGTCGCGGTGTTCGTTTTCGGTGACGTCGAAGCTTTCGACCTGGCCGTCGGCCGAGCGGGCGGCGATCACGGAGATCTCGCGTTCGAATGGAATAAAAGCCTCGAGGATCGCCGATCTGGTGCCGAGGTCTTCCCAGACCCTGGTGAGGTCGTCGCCGTCGCGGATGATCGCCTGGCCCTTGCCGTCATAGCCGAAGCGGCGGGTCTTGATCACGGCGGGCAGGCCGATCTTTACAATCGCCGCGCGCAGGCTTTCCACCGACGACACGTCGGCATAATCGGCGGTGCCGATGCCGAGACGCTTCACGAAGTCCTTTTCGATCAGCCGGTCCTGCGTGGTCTCGAGGATTTTCTGGGCGGGCAGCACCGGGCGGCGCGCGGCCAGCACCATCGCGGTGGCGGCGGGCACGTTCTCGAATTCATAGGTGATGACGTCGACATCGTTGGCGAACAGTTCCAGCGCCTCGACATCGGCATATTCCGCGCAGGTCGCGTTCAGCACCACATCGAAGGCCGGTGAATCCGGGTCCGGTGAAAATACCTGGCAGCGAAGACCGAGACGCGCCGCGGCCATCGCCAGCATCCGGCCCAATTGCCCGCCGCCGAGAATTCCGATGGTGTCGCCCGGCTTCAGCTTCACCGGATGGGAAGCGGTCACGCCGAGCCCTCCGGCCGCTCTTTGACCGCAGCCGTCTGCTGCTGGCGCCATGCGGAAAGCCGCGTCGCCAGCGCCGGATCGTTCAGCGCCAGCACGCTGGCGGCGAGGAGCGCGGCGTTGATGGCGCCGGCCTTGCCGATCGCGAGCGTTCCGACCGGAACGCCGGCGGGCATCTGCACGATCGAATAGAGCGAATCGACGCCGGACAGCGCCTTGGATTCGACGGGCACGCCGAACACGGGGAGCTCGGTCAACGCGGCCGCCATGCCCGGCAGATGCGCCGCACCCCCGGCCCCGGCGATGATGATCTTGAAGCCGGCCGCCTTGGCGCCCTTGGCGAAAGCGAACAGCCGGTCCGGGGTACGATGGGCCGAGACGATGCGTTTTTCGCAGTCGACCCCGAGCGCCGCCAATGTGTCGGCGGCGTGGCGCATGGTCTCCCAGTCCGACTGGCTTCCCATAATGATGGCGATGGGTGCGGTCATCTCGTCAATTCTAATCGGGAATCCAGAAACATAGGCCGCATTATAGGGGCGGCCCGGGCGTCATCCAAGGCGTGGCAAGGGATTAGGAATGGACTATCCTGTCTTGGTGAATCCGGGCAAGCCTTCATACGCAAGCCTGCACAGGGAAGGCCATGAAGAAGAAAACCCGGACGGCCGCCTCTGGAACCGAAAAACGCCGAAAAACGGCCGGGGCGGGGCGAAAAGTCACGCCGCGCGGGGTCCGCAAGTCCGCAAGCCCGGTTCGGGCCGTGGCCAGCGACCCCAAATCGACGATCCGCCGCCTCAAGACCCAATTGGCTCGGGCTTTGGCGCGAATCGACGAATTGCAGGCCTCCGCCGATACCGACTTCCTCCTGGACATTCCGAACCGGCGCGGTTTTGAGCGCGAACTGCATCGCGCGATCGCCTTCATCCAGCGCTACCACGCCAGCGGCGCCCTGATCGTGCTCGACGTCGACCGCCTGAAGCCGATCAACGACGCTTTTGGTCATGCCGCGGGTGACCAGGTGCTCAAGGCCATCGTCAAGACGCTGCTCGCCCATGTGCGCGCATCTGACGTGGTCGGCCGGCTCGGCGGCGACGAGTTCGCACTGTTGTTATGGAATCTCAGCGCGACCGATGCCAAGGCCAAGGCGGCATTGCTGGAGGAGACGATCGATCGCCTGACCTTTGTGTTTCGCGGCCGCACCATCACCGCGGGCGCCTCCGCCGGTGTCGCAATCCTCGGTCCGCATGCGGAACTGGGCCGCGCGCTGGAACAGGCCGACAGCGCGATGTATGTGCGCAAGGCACAGCGGCGGCACGAGGCTGATAGTTAGCGCAAGCGGCGAATGCCGTCATTGCGAGCGAAGCGAAGCAATCCAGAGTCGTGGGTGGGACTCTGGATTGCTTCGTCGCTAACGCTCCCTTGCGCAAACGCTTGCGTTTGTCGCAGGCAATGACGGTGATTAAAGCCCGCTCAAATCCTCCGGCACATTGCCGAATTTCCGCAGCAAGTGCGCGTCGCCGAATTCGCCGATCATGGGATCGCCGCTGCGGCTGAATGCGACGGCGCCGATGCTGCCGGGGGATCGCGACAGCATCTCGGCGCGGCGCAGCGCGGTGGTCGGACTCTGGCACTCCTCGGCCGCGCCCGCGACCGGCGAGCCGTCCTCGTCCTGCAGGAATGGCAATGCGACGTAATAGGTGACATCGGCCATGGTGGTCGCTCCGGGTCGCTTGTCAGGCAGCGGTACTGCCAGTGCGTGAGGATTGGGTCGGCACGCAGCCGGCGGAAATCGCCGCCTGCAATTCCTCCAGCTCAACTTCCAGATATTCGTTGGCCATGATCAGCGCCTTGATGGTCGAGCGCAGATTGCCGTCGCACATTGCGATCGCCTGATCGCAGGCCTGTTCATAGCGGCTGTTGTCGGACAGGGACGGTGATGCGGGCATGACGGAACTCCCTTGGCTGGCGGCAGGAAGATATGTTCCTCTTTTGTTCTTTTGGAGTCAAGACCGCGCCCGGCGGATGGCGATGATTTTGTCGTGGTGATTTCAGAGCCTCAGACCGTGATTTCAAAAACGACAAAGACCCCAACCGCGGTTGGAGCCTCGTCGACACTTGGCCACAGCAGATTATTTCAGCGAGGTGCTGATCGCGCCGAAGCTGGTGTTGAGCGCCGTTCCGAGGCCGTTCACGGCTGCGATAATGGCCATGGCAATGCCGGCCGCGATCAATGCGTATTCAATGGCGGTAGCACCGGATTGGTCGGCAAAAAGTCGCACGAAAATGTTCTTCAATATTACCTCCTGGTATCAAGCACCGGGATTCTCCCGGGTCCCCAGGTGGAACTTTGAACGCCAGGGGCCTAAAAAACCGCGAATTTTAACGGTTAACGGACAATTCCGTCATCATACGCTGGCCGCTCGGCGCGTCATGATTGCAGCGCTAGCCGGAACGTGAACCACGCTCGATGCTCCGAGCAGGCGACCTCGAATTGGCCGTTGCGGATGGACGCCGTCGCGACCGCTGGCCTTGTGGATGTCGGGGAAAAGGGTCTGCTGAAGGGTTGGCGGTTTTTGGCCAAGCCCGATCACGCCGAACAACTCACCGACGTGCTGCGCGCATTGATCGGCGGCCGGCAGGTTCGAGCCCGGTCATGGTCGTACGGCGCGCCTGCCGCAGCAACCGGCGCCGTCGCGATCAGGCGCCCCGTTCAAGCAATGATGTCAGGCGTGATCTGGTCTTCGATGAAGGCGATGCGGTCACGTAATTGCAGCTTGCGCTTCTTCAGCCGCTGCAGCCGCAGCAGGTCCGGCGCCGGCGACTGATGCAGCGCGTCGATCGCCGCATCGAGATCGCGATGCTCCTGCTGCAGCCGGGCAAGCTCGTTTTCGAGCTCGCGCTCATCTTCGTCGGTCATGGTTGTACGTTAACTGAAAGGCTTTGTGAGGTTGTGAGCGGCTTTCGGCGGCCGCCGATGAAATATCGTCCCTATGGGCCCGGTCCGCAAGCTGACGGGGTTCCATAGTCACGATTGGTTACAGATAAATCCGAAAATATGAGAGGCCCCGATTCTGGATACCCATCGACAGATTCGGCGGCTGGTGTACACTCCCTCGTCCGGATCGAATCTGAGGTTTCACCTACCGAGGAGATTTCGTATGGCACTACAGGCGCATCTTGTTGAACTTGAACGTAAACACAAGATCCTCGAAAACGAATTGCACGAAGCGCTCGTGCACCTTTCCACAGACGACCTGCAAATTGTCGAGTTGAAGCGCCGCAAGTTGATGGTCAAGGACGAGATCGAGCGGTTGAAGCATACCGCTAGCGAAACTCTCCACTAGGCTTCCCAGAGTAAGCTTTCCAGCAGAATAGTAAAACGCCAGTTCACGCCGATGGGTACTGATGTGCTCCTCCGCGTGGTTGGCTTTTGCGCTGCTCGTTCAGACCTCTGCCAATCCACCGACGTGATCAGCGATCGCCAGGGACGATGTCAGTCCCGGCGATTCGATGCCGAACAGATTGATCAATCCAGCGACGCCATGCTCGCGCGGTCCCTGGATCAGGAAATCCTGCGTGGCGACCGCGGGCGGCACGATCTTTGGCCGGATTCCGGAATAGCTCGGCATCAGCGCGCCGTCCGGCAACGTTGGCCAATAGCGCCGGATCGCGGGATAGAACCGCTCGGCGCGCGCCGGGTCGACGGCATAGTCGATACTCTCGACCCATTCCACGTCGGGACCGAATCGCGCCTGTCCGGCCATGTCGAGGGTGAGGTGCACACCGAGCCCGCCGGGCTCCGGCACCGGATAGATCAGCCGTGAAAACGGCGCCCGCGCGCTGCAGCTGAAATAATTTCCCTTGGCGAGATAGGCCGGCGGTATCAGCTCGATCGGCATGCCCTCGATGCTGCGCGCAACCGACGGCGCACCGAGGCCCGCTGCGTTGACCAAGAGGTTGCATTCCAAAATCATCGGGGCGTCGCCGCCGGTCTCGATCTCGATCCGGCCCGCCGCTGCCCTGGCGCGCAGCAGCGGCGTGTAGAACGCGTAAGCGGTACCTGCTTCCTCGGCATCGCCCATCAGTGCCAGCATGTAGGCGTGGCTGTCGATAATGCCGGTGGACGGTGAGAGGAGGGCGGCGTCGCAATTCAGCGCCGGCTCCAGCGCGCGTGCCGCTTCGCCGGTCAAGAGTTGCATGTCATCGACGCCGTTGGCTTCGGCATGGGCTCGGATCGATTGCAGCTTTTCGGTTTCCGCAGGTGTCGTCGCGACGATCAGCTTGCCGCAATTGCGGTGGGGGATGCCGTGATCGCTGCAATAGCGGTAGAGCGCGCGCTTGCCGCTGACGCACATCTGCGCCATCAGGCTGCCGGCGCGGTAATAGATGCCGGCGTGGATCACTTCGCTGTTGCGAGAGGAGGTCACGGTGCCTATGCCTTCGGCCGCCTCCAGCACGATCACTTCGCGGCCCGCCTTGGCCAGCCGACGTGCGATCGCAAGCCCGATCACACCCGCTCCGATGACGACGCTATCAACCTTGTCCATGTACGATTCAAGTCCGGGAATTCTGCGCCGAATCAAGCGCCCGTCGCGCTCGTTTTATTATCGTTTCGTTCAGAGGTATGCCCGAACAACCCCTTGGATTGTCTCGATATACGCCCTGAGGCCGCTGCCGTTAGTGAAGCATTAATCATGTCAGGGCAATTGCCGTAAATTAAGTCACATTTTCCGGTTGTAAGGGTACGCGTTTACCCGATCCAAACCCGTGAAGCCAGACACTCCGCCAGATAATCCGCGGGTGAATGATGGCTGGCAAGAATTGGCAGGCAGGCCGGAGGGATTCGATTCCGACGCTGGCCCTCGTGTGCCTGCTCGCCACCGCCGCGTCGTGCGGATTGGCGCGGGCGGCTCCACCCGTTTCCGGCGGCTTTGCGCCATCGAGCTATGTCGGCGAACTCGATCCCAACATGATCTGGGAGCTGCTGATCGGCGGCATCGTGGTGGTATCCTTCCTGGCCTCGGCCGGGTTGTGGATACTGACGGTGTTGCGCCGGCTCAAGCGTTCGCAACTCCGGCGCAGCGCCTTCGTCAACTCCGCCCTGAACAATCTCAGCCAGGGCGTGGTGATGACCGACGCCCGGCAGCACATCATTTTCTGCAACGACCGCTATCTCGAAATCTACGGCCTGGTGCGTTCGGATATTCCGCGCAACATGACCGGGCCGGAATTGCTGGAAGTGCGGCGCGCGCGCGGCGCGCTGGATGTCAGCGTCGATGAATTCTATGCACAGGCCGCCAGCGCGGATGGCCTAGTCACCGAACTGCCCAACGGCAGATCGGTGCTGGTGAAGTATTTCCGCCTGCCGAACGGCGGGGCGGTCGCCACCCATGAGGATTGCACCGAGCAGCGCAAGCTCTCGCGCAAGCTGGCCTCGACCACGCAATTCCTGGAATCGGTGCTCGACAACGTTCCGGTCTGCGTCGCCGCCAAGAACATCGAGGACGGCCGCTATATCTTCGCCAACCGTGCGTTCGAGCGCTTCTCGCGCTTCTCGCGCGATCATATCGTCGGCAAGCGCGCCGACGAGATCTTCCGTCTCGAGACCGCCGGCAGTATCGAAGCCGCAGACCAGGCGGCACTGAAGGCGCCGGAAGGTTATCACCGCAACGAATTCGTGGTCGAGCGTGGCAACGAAAAGCGCGTCCTCGCCTCCAACCGGGTGGTGGCGCGCAACGAGAAGAACGAGCCCGAATTCCTGATTGCATTGTTCGACGACGTCACCGACCGCCGGTCGCTGTCGCGCGAACTGGAGAACACCAAGAAGTTCCT
>JACDAG010000017.1 GCA_013695565.1 Bradyrhizobium sp. | reverse complement strand
CTCGTCCATGCCGTGGCGGCGGAAGAACAGCCGCTGCGCGTTGCGCCGTTCCTCAGTGCCGCGGTTCTGGTGATAGACCGATTGCAGATATTCGACCTGCGACATCTGCAAGGGGCAGTCGAAGCGTTCGGTGATCCAGCCGGCCAGACCGACATGGTCCGGATGCGAATGGGTCACGATCAACCGCGAGACCTTCACATGCTTCAGTGGGCCCTCGAACAGCGTGGTCCAGGCCGCGATCGTTTCCTCATTGCCGAAACCGGAATCGACCATCGCCCAGCCGTCGCCGTCGGCCAGCAGATAGATGTTCACGTGATTGAGCCGGAACGGCAGCTTGAGCCGCACCCACAACACGCCCGGCATCACCTCGACGACCTGATCCTGGCCGGGGTGATTTTCCCAGGGGTAGCGCAGGGCTTCGGCGGAGGACTGAACGGGGTCTGTTTTCGTGTGCATCCCACCGACTTACCCGCACAATTGGCGCGGCGCTAGCCGAAAAAGCGGTGCCCGTCGGGATAAAAGGCATGGGTATTGGGCACCTGAGGTCTGGTCCTTCGGACCATCCCGGAACGCGCGAATGGCCATTGGCGATTGCGCTCTAGCGCCATCGTCAGCCGTTTAGACCATTGAGTGCGCTACGAGAACATTCCCCATGCCCGCTCGGTAGCCCACCATATAAGCCCGCTTCCCCCAAGGACGACCGCGCCGAAGCAAATCCACCCAACGATGCTGACGGTGACGAGGCCCGCACCGAGCGCCATCACGGGCACGATCATGATCAGATAGTAAGGGCCGGTGTAGCGGCAGTGCGTACGATTGCAACGCCGCGCATTTAGAATACAAGCCGCACCCATCCAGCCGAGGGCGATGACCCAATCGACTGCACGCAGAGGTACCGGAACGAACAGACCGGCCGGGATCGCGGCGAGAGGAATCCACCACGCGAGCAAATTGGAGCGTTTGCTGCTGAGCCAGTCGCGGGAGGTGCTCGTCATCGGGTTGCCCATCGCCGACTAGTACCCAATATCGAAGACAAGTGAGTCAGACGCGACGTAAAATTGCGAGTCTTCAGAGTCGGTTAGCACGATACGTCTTTTCACGAACCCTAGATTCCGGGTACTAGGCACAGCACGAAGCGGCGCCGGGCTCACCAGCGCGCTGGGCCTGAATTGGTGGACACGGCACCGAGCCGTAGGAACAGAACACGCAGCAATCGCCCGCCTTGGGCTTCAACTTTGTGCCGCAGCCGGTGCATTCATAGAAGAACTGGCAGGCATCGGTCGGCATCGTCTCGGTTTTGGCAACGGCGCAATGCGGACAGGTGATGGTTGACTGAAGAAGCATCGGATCAACCTCTGGGCGCGGAGGGATAACCCGCCTTGGTCGTCGCCGTTGTCAGTTGGTTTAGGTCGGCTTTGGCATCGTCGTAGACAATCGTTGCCGTCTTGTCCTTGAAGGACACAGCAACCCTGGCAACGCCGGGCACGGCCTCCAGGCTGCCCTTGACGATGGAAGGACATGCTGCGCAGTCCATGTTTTTCACGGCTAGGGTGATTGTTTTGTCTGCGGCCATCGCTACCGGCGAAGCGATGATGGCGGCGGCAACAGCCGCGAGGACGAGAAGTCTGTTCATGGGAATTCTCCGGTCACGAGTTGAGAAAGAGCGGTACGATGAAGTCGAGTCCGAGCGCGGCGACAACGAGGATTGTTGCGAGGACAAGGCTCGTTTTGACGATACGATTCGGAAGCGGGCGCGCGCAGGCTTGTTCATCGGCGCAGGCCTTCGTTGCGTATCGATAGACCAGCCAATAGCCGTACCCCAGGAACGCGAGCGTCGCAGCGATGAAGAGCGGCTGATAAGGGGCAAGCCGAGTGAAATTCCCGATCCATGCTCCGCTGACCCCGAGGCCAAACAGGACGAGAGGCAGGATACAGCACGACGACGCCGCAAGCGCTCCAAGCAGGCCACCCGCTGCCATCAGGCCCTGCCGCCGGCGGTTGTCGGCAATGTGTTCAACTTGATTGATTGTCATGGGATAGATTATCCATCCTGTAGTCACTACAGGATCAAGGGCAATCCCATGCGTGCCATCACGACTTCGCGAGCCGCACACTTCTCGATCGGCGAGCTGTCCAAGCACTCCGGCGTGAATATTGAGACCATCCGCTATTACGAGCGGATCAAAATGTTACCGGCGCCGCCCCGAACAGCGAGCGGCCGACGGGTCTACGGACCAGCCGAAAAACGGACATTGGCCTTCATCCGGCGTTCCCGCGACCTCGGGTTCACTCTGAAGGAGGTTCGCGCCTTGATGGCCCTAGGGGGACCAGAGCGCGCTTCGTGTGCCGACGTGCACAAGATCGCAAGCGCGCATTTGGCGAGCGTTCGCAGCAAGCTCTCCGACCTCGTCAAGCTTGAGTCCATCTTGGCGGAAACGGTCGCGCAATGCGCCAACGGCGCTAGCCCCGACTGCCCCGTGCTCGATATTCTGGACGCCGGCCGGCCCAGCGACTGACGCGCAGGTGAATCATCTCCTGCGACACGTCCAACCCGACAATGTCGGGATAAAACACATGGGGTGTTGCAGGCGCCGCCTAAAACACATGGGGTGTTGCAGGCGCCGCATTACGGGGCGATGCGCCCCGTAATGACCGTGCCTTAGGTTACGCCGCCCGGATATTCTCCAGGAACGCGTCGATTTCCTCGCGCAGCACGTCGGCTTCGCGGCGGAGCGCGCCGGAGGCGGTCAGGACCTCGCTGGCTGCGGTTCCAGCTTCGGTCGAGGCTGAGGAGACGCCGACGATGTTGCTGGAGACCTCGCTGGTGCCGGTGGCTGCGTGCGAAACGTTGCGCGCGATCTCGCGCGTCGCCGCACCCTGCTCCTCGACGGCCGCCGCGATCGCAGTCGTGACGTCGTTGATCTCGCCGATCGTGGTAGAGATGCTGCGGATCGCGGTCACCGCCGATGCCGTCACCGTCTGCATGTTGGCGATCTGCTGGCGGATTTCGTCGGTGGCCTTGGCGGTCTGGGTGGCGAGGCTCTTCACTTCGGAGGCGACCACCGCAAAACCCCGGCCGGCTTCACCGGCGCGGGCGGCTTCGATGGTGGCGTTCAGCGCCAGCAGATTGGTCTGCGAGGCGATGGTCTGGATCAGGTCGACCACCACGCTGATGCGGGCGGCGTTATCGGCGAGCCCCTGCATGGTGGCATCGGTCTGGCCTGCTTCCTCCACCGCCTTGCGGGCGATCTCGGCCGAGGTCACGACCTGACGGCCGATTTCCTCGATCGACGAGGAGAGTTCTTCGGTGCCCGACGACACGGTCTGCACATTGACCGAGGTTTCCTCGGCGGCCGAGGCCACCGCGCTCACCAGGGCGCTGGACTGGTCGGCGGTCGCCGACATGCTCTGCGCGGTGGTCTGCATCGAGCCGGCCGCTTCCTGCAAACTGTCCAGCGCCGTGCGCACGGTGGTTTCGAACTCGACGATGCGGGTTTCCATGCGGGTCGCACGCTCGGACTTGGCGATGCGGTCCTTGTCCTGGTCGGCGGTGAGCGCCCGGCCCTGGATCATGCTCTCGCGGAACACGTGCAGCGAACTGGCCATCGCCGCGATCTCGTCCTTCTGGCTGGATTGATAGATCTCCGATTCGAGATCGCCGCTCGACAACAACTGCATCGAACGCTGCAGATTGCCGATGCGCCGCAGGATGTTGCGGCCGACATAGAGCCAGACGAACAGCACCGATCCGATCAAAGTCGCGACGCCGAGCGCGAGCATGACCATGGTCGCCAGCGAAATCTCCTTGCCCGCCTGCAGGGTCGAAGCGTCGGTCTCGCCGCGCACCCCGTCGACCAGCTGCTGCACGCTGATGCCGAGGCCGACATTGAGCTTGCGGGTTTCTTCCAGGATGGTCTGGCCGTAATCGGTGGCATCCAGTTCCTTCTGGCGGACCTTGAAGACGCCGGTCTTGCCTTCGCTCAGCGCCTGCAGGGCTTTGGCGGCGTTATCCAGCGCCGTCGTCAGTGAACCCTTGGGGAGCTGGTCGAGATTCGATTTCAGGCTCTTTTGTGCAGTGCGGGTCTGCTTCTCGATGGTTTCGAGCGTGTCGCTGCTCTCGGAAGACAGCGCTGCCATCATATTGAACGCGGTCAGATTGCCGGCGGCGATGATGTCGCTGATCTGCTCGACGGTTTTCTCTGCCTTGGTGGCTTCGTCCTGGTTGAAATTGGCTGCGCCGAAAATGCCGTTGAGCTGGGTTTGGGCGTCGACCATGGCGGGGGCCGCAGCCTTGACGAACCCGGCCTGGGCCGTGCGCAGCGCTTCATACAGCTTTTCGTGCTGGACACCGGTTTCCAGCCGCTCGCGCGCGGCGCTGCCGAGGCTCTTGATCATGTCCTCGATGTTTTTCACCGTCTCGGTGAGGGCCGACACCGTATCCTTGTTGGCGCCGAATTTTGTGATCTCGCCGAGCTTTTGCAGGGTGACCCGCTGGGTCTCCTGCATCTTCTTGGAGCGCTCGTTCAGCGTCTCCTCGCTGCGGGAGGCCAGCAATCCCGGCCCCTGGCTGGCCAGGCTGGCGCTCTCCGCTGACAATTGCAGGCTGGCCGCGAGGCGGGGGATGTCCCGTCCGCTGAGTTCGGTGAAGGCCCCGCCGAGATGTCCCAGCACCAGGCCGGCGCCGGCGCTGATGATGATTGCCATGCCCGCGATAACGGCGAAGGCCGCAAACAGGCTGCCCCTGACGCCGAATTTTGGAAAGCTGAAACCCCTAAGCCTGATCTTGCCGATGCCAAACCGTAACGCCATTTGCCGCCGCCCCGTACCGCTGCCCCAGGATGAATCCTCGCGCGGCAGTATCGTGGTACCCGGTTAACAACTCGGGAAAATGCGAATGCTTTTCGTGATTTTTGCCGCCGGTCGGCATCGAACATTGTTTGAAAATGCAGGAATAGCGCAAACAAAAAGGCCGGCGCGAACGCCGGCCTTTCCGAGCCTCCCTGCAGAAGCGATTCAGTACCGCGCGGCGACCGGGCCAGCGAAGTTGAACCGGTAATTGACGCCAACCTTCAACGTATGCTCGTCGTTATGGAAGGTGCCAAAGGGTGCCAGCACGACCGGGGTCACGAAGCGGGCGCTGCCGAAATCGTAATACTGGTACTCGGCCTTGGCCGACCAGTTCGGCGCGAACATGTATTCGACGCCGGCGCCGACGGTGTAGCCGTTGCTGTGGTTCTTATCGAGCGTGAAGAAGACGGGCGCACCGGCCAGTGTCACGGTGTCGCTGTTGTCGGAATAGGCGTAACCGCCTTTGACGTAGACCATGCCCGGACCCCAGGTGTAGCCGACCCGGGCGGTGATCGAAGCGATCGCACGCTGGTTGTTGTTATAGACCATGCCGTTGGGGAAGGTCGCATTGAGGTTGTTCTTGCCGAGCCAACTGTACTGACCCTCGGCACCGACGACCCAGTTCGGCGCGAACTGATAATCGGCACCGGCCTGCACGCCGCCCAGCAGGCGGGCGCTGTAGTCGCTGAGCACGAGGCCGTTAAAATTGTTGCTGCCCGAGAAGGCGCCGCCGAGATGGCCGCCGAGATAGAAGCCGGTCCAGTTGTAGAGCGGCGCGGCATAGGCCGGCGCCTTGTTGTAGTAGGGCCGCGCGCCGAGATCGGCGCCGTAAGCCGGGGCCGTCGCGCCAAGAGCGGCGAGGGCGACGGTAGCGAGCAGGAACTTCTTCATGGTGTTGGGCTCCGGAAAAATCGTTGGGAGACACCGCATGCGGGCGTCGTCCATGGTGTGCAGTTAGACAGCTTTTGAATAAAATGCTGTCACTTGCCGGGCACACCGTTTGATAACCCAACCCATTGGAGCGCAAACGTTTTTCGTGCTTAACGATGCCCTATTTTTGGTGCTTAACGAAGCCCTAATCAAAACTTAACGAGCGCTTAAGAGCCGGCCCTCCTGGCGGGGGCGCGCACGCATGCCTTGCTTAGCCAATGCGCCGCCGCACGTCGCTTCGCATCTGCTCGCGGAACGCCTGCCGGCGTGCCGGCCGGTCCTTCGCAGGCACGTCATGGCGGTCGAACACGTTGAACATTTCCAGGATCGGATAGCGGTCGCTGGCCATCGCCAGGATGCGCAGCAGTTCGGCCACAGGGCCGGTCGGGCCGGTGACTTCCCATTTGCGTATCGTGATGGCGCCGTCGGCATCCGGCAACCCGCAGAGCTTGGCCATGTCGGCAACGGTCAGCGGTTGGCCGATGGCCTCGCCAAGATCTTCGCGCAGTTTCTTCAATTCCTGGCCGGTCACGGGCCCTCCATTCCAAATCGACTTCTGTGCGCTACATCACACACCGGGGGTCGGGGTGCGGGTTATACGCTGCGCAATCATTTCCTGAGGAGGCCGACATGCGCCGTTTGATCGAAAGCCTTACCCCCGACGGGCGCCAACACTATTGGCGCTGGGTCGTCGGTGTGTTTGGCCTGTATGTCGCGCTGCTGGTCAGCGCCGCCGGCGTGTACATCAATCACGAATCATCGCGCAACCTGCGGCACGAAGCCGCCGCGACTGTGGCGATCAAGGCGAACCGCGCGCCTTCACATCAGGCGTCGATCCCGCTGCCGACGCTGGCGCGTTATTACTGATGGCGTTCAGACGCCGATCGCGTTGCGCGCCACCACGTCGCGATAAAACGACGCACTGAGCTTCGGCGTCCGGCGCTGGGTTTCAAAATCGACGTGATAAACCCCGAAGCGCTTTTCGTAGCCGAAGATCCATTCGAAATTGTCCATCAGGCTCCACAGGAAATAGCCCCGCACCGGCACGCCCTCGGCCACCGCGCGCTGCAGCTGCCGCAAATAGTTGCGCAGGTACATGATGCGGTCGAGGTCGTAGATCTTGCCGTCGGCATGCACCTTGTCTTCCGAGGAGGTGCCGTTCTCGGTGATATAGAGGGTCTTGATGTTCCAGACCTTCGCGGCGAGCCGCGGCGCCCAATAGATGACCTCCGGGCCGACCCGGAGCCATTCCGAATTCATGTGCGGGAATGAATTGGGAATCGGCAGCACCGACCAGCCCGGCTTCTTGTCGGAGGCGGCGATGTAGAATTGCGGCGCGTAGATATTGAGGCCGACGAAATCGTTGGGGGAGCCGATGATCTTCAGCTCTTCAGCAGTGAATTTCGGCGCATCCTTGCCGGAATATTCCAGAAAGCTGTCGGTGTATTTGCCTTCCAGCATGACGCCGAGCAGGCCGGCGTTGAGTTCGCGGGTCGCCATCTCGGCGGCGCGGACGTTTTCGGGCGTGTCGAACGCCGGCACGCAGGCCGCGATGTTCTCGGCCGGGCCGACCTTGGTGCCGGCGCGTCCCTTGGCGCGGATCGCCTGCACTGCAAGCCCATGGCCCAGCACGACGTTATGGCGTGCCTGGTTCAATTCCGCCGTCGGCAGTTTGAGCCCGGGCGCGTCGATGCCCCAGCCGTAGCCAAAATTCAGGAAACGTCCGGCCTCGTTGAGCGTGAAGATGTATTTGACGCGGTCCGTCATACGCTCGGCGATGCAGCCCGCGTAGTCGGCGAACGCCTTTGAGGTGTCGCTGGATCGCCAGCCGCCGATGCGGTCCTGCAGCGTTTGCGGCAGGTCCCAATGATACAGCGTTGCATAGGGCTCGATGCCCTTGGCGAGGAGTTCGTCGACCAGGCGGTTATAGAAGTCGAGGCCTTTGGGATTGGGCTTGCCGGTGCCATCAGGAAAGATCCGCGGCCACGCGATCGAAAACCGGTAGTGCTTGACGCCGAGATCGCGGATCAGGCCGATGTCTTCCTTGTAGCGATGATAATGTTCGTTGGCGCGGTCGCCGGTGGTCTTGTCCTCGATCTTGCCGGGGGTGTGAGCGAACGTATCCCAGATCGAACGGCCGCGGCCGTCCTCGTTGACGGCGCCCTCGATCTGATAGGCCGAGGTCGCGGTGCCCCACACAAAATCTTTCGGGAAACGGGCAGGGGCATGCGGATCGGCGGCGGGTTTTTGTTTGGTCGCCGCATCCGCTGACGTCGTGGCCATGCCGAGCGCGGAGAGGCCCGCCAGTCTGGCAAATTGCCGGCGCGAGAATTTTCCGGACATCGTTTTTCTCCGTCAGCTGCGTTGCTGCCGGCTTGCGCATCCCGGCCGGTGACCATGATGAATAGGTATCGGATCAGTATGTATCAATTTGATAGACCGAAATCCGGTCGATCTCGAATTCAACCACATTCGGCGACAGGCCGTCGACGAATTCGACGCCCTCCAGGGTCTTCGAACCCATCGCCAGATTCACGATCATGTACATCGGCGCGTCGAAGCCGACCGGGACCTTGATTTCCGAGACCGCCCTGCGGTCGATGAAATAGATGATGCGATCGCGCTGCCACAGCACACCATAATTGTGGAATTCGCTCCGGGTATCGGCGACCGCAAAATCGAACCCGCACCGTTCGACGACGCCGGTGGCCGGAATTCGCCAATGCGTGGTCATGACGATATTGTCGTGTTGCTGGCCGCGTCCTTCCATCACGTCGATTTCCGGCGGCCAGCCGCCGTCGTCGGCGAGCATCCAGAACGCCGGCCATACGCCGACGCCGCCCGGTATCTTGGAGCGCATTTCAAAATAGCCGTGCTTCTGCGTGAATTTGCTCTGCGTGGTCAGGATGCCCGAGACGTATTCATTGTTGAACAGCAGGGATTTCAGGTCGGGCAGCGTTCGGCTGGCGATGATTGTGAGAATGCCGTCCTTCACGCGAAACGGATCGAGCACGAGCGGCACCGAGGCCCGCCCGGCATAGACAGGGTCGACGTAGATCTGCTGTTCGCCATTATAGCTGGTCTTGCGCTTGAAGTCGGAGCCTTCGCCGCCCCAGTAACGAGACTGCGGCCACGTCGCGCCGCCGGCATAATGCGGCACCCATCGCGCATCGACGAGGGGATGGACGTCGAAATCATCGTGGAAGGTCCGTCGCAACGACACCGGTATCAGTGGATCCCCCGCTTCTATCTTGCGGCACTGATTTCCGATGGCGCCGGCCGGCACTTGCAAGGTGAGCTGCGGCAACGCCAGCGTAGTGTCGCTTTGCGCCAAAGCCGGCATGGCCATGAAAAGGCACGCCATCCCTGCAAGAACGTGCGGCCTCACCTGTCGGTCCCCCGGTTCGTGCATGCGCTGATGTCGAAGTGGGAAAGATAGCAGATCGCGGAATCGAAAAAGAAGCGGCTATTTGATCGTCGCATTCACGGTAATGACCGATGTGCCGGAGGCCGTCGGCCCTTTGCCGGTAGCCTTGATGGTAAAACTATCGCTTCCCTTGTATTTGGACTTCGCGGTGTACTGGTAGGAGGAGGCATTTAGTTTCTTCAGCTTGCCGTGTGCCGGCTTTTGCGAAATCTCGGAGTTGCTGACCGTGCCGCGTATCCTGATCGGAAACAGGCAGCTCTCGCCGGCCGCGATGTCAATGTCGCCTGTGGCGTTCTCGCCCCAATTCGCCAGTGAGGTGGATGCGGAGCAGTCGGAAACGGCGCGCGCCGGAGAGACGGACATCAGGCCCGTCGTTCCAACGATCAGCGCCAAGGCGAAGATTTCAGATAATTTCAAAGGAGACGTCTTCGTTTTCATTCCAATCCCACACACTGAGCATGATTCCGCAGATGGGCGCATCATACCCCCGATTTGGACGAGGGGGTGGCGTGTGGAGAAGTCGCAATCGATCGCGAAGGGCAAAGCGGGATCGGTGGTGAGAAATGGTGCTGCCAGACAGGATTGAACTGTCGACCTCTCCATTACCAATGGAGTGCTCTACCACTGAGCTACGGCAGCATGCCCGGTATCCAAGGGAATCGGCCCAAAAGGCCCCTACAGGCGGGCGGTTCTTGCCACAAGGACCCCTCTGGCGCAAGCACGCGGCGGGGCCCGGATGGGTCCAAAATGCGCAAAAATCGACACGAGGTCGCGCTTCCTGCGGCAACCGGGGCGACTTCGGGCCGATCCGGTTCCCGATTGCCCGATTCTAGCGCTGACAAAGGACCGTGAGCGGACGAATCATGCCCAAAGCGGGCTATCTCCCGAGGAGATCGGCGATTGCGCACGGGGTAGACGAAATCCAATATATCCGGACGATGAAAGCGCCGCGATGGCGCACGCGACAGGCCCAGGATGCAGGACGATCAGAACAAGCCCGCGGGAAAACCCGGCCGCGATGTGAAGGATTCGCGACAGCAACGCTTGAAACAGGCGCTGCGCGAAAACCTCAAGCGGCGAAAGTCGCAGGCGCGCGGGCGCAGCGATGACGCCGTCGCATCTTCCGAAACGGCGGATGCCTCCCTAGATGGTTCAGGCGATGAGAAGCCGGGCCGGTAGCCGTCGGGAAAACCCGATCGCTCGCCGGGTGGCCCGAAACACACTCTTCGCAAAACTCTGACTTCTTTTTGGGTGGCGAGATGAGTGCAGACACGATCACAGCCGGTTCGGCGGCCGGCCAAAATTCCTTCGCGTTTCCGCGCCACGAGCAGACCTTCCCGGCGCTGACCGGCCACGAGATTGAGCGCATGCGCCGGTTCGGCGAATTGCGCAGCTACAAACATGGCGAGGCGCTGTTCGAGACCGGCAAGCCCGGCCCCGGCATGTTCGTCGTGCTGTCGGGCCATGTCGCGATCACGCTGCGCGACGGCCTCGGCCATGTCACGCCTGTGATCGATCAGGGCGCGGGGCAATTTTTGGCCGAGATCGGCCAGCTCTCCGGCCGCGTCGCGCTGGTCGACGGCCATGCCGAGGGCGATGTCGAGACGCTTTTGATTCCGCCGGATCGGTTGCGCGCGCTGCTGATGGCCGAAGCCGATCTCGGCGAACGCATCATGCGCGCGCTGGTGCTGCGCCGGGTCAGCCTGATCCAGGGCGGCGGCGGTCGAAAATCCCCGATGTGCAATTTGCAGTGAGGTTCGAGACCACGTCAGAGCGACTCGGCCGGGCCATGATCAAGGTCGCCCGCGACGGCTATCCGAAGCCGGTGCTGGAGAGCGAGGATATC
>JACDAG010001008.1 GCA_013695565.1 Bradyrhizobium sp. | reverse complement strand
GCCTGACGACATCGACTGCAGCGACGCCTCGAACGCCGCCAGCGTCTCCAGCACCTCGGCTTCCCGCACTGGAAACGGGGCCTTGTTGTCGATCGCGCCGGCAAACGCGTCGAGCTCGGCGCGCAGCACGTCGGTCGCGGGGTAGGTGAGCCGTTGCGGCGCAGCGCCGCTCTTTCGCAGGATCACGGTCGTTTCATCCAGCACCTCGGCCGAGCCGTCCGTTCCGAACAAATGCACGCGCCAGTAAAACGGTGTCGCGCGGACGGTGGCAAGGGTGCCGGTGACGCCATTGACGAAATCCAGCGCCACCACCGCCGTATCGATCGGAGGCGGACCGATCGCGCGGGAATGCAGCCGGGCATAGACCCGCTCCACCGGTCCCAGCATGCTGACGAAGGCGTCGAGCACATGCAGCCCGGCACCGGTCAAGCCGCCGCCGGGCGATTCCTCCGCCGACAACCGCCATCCGCCGGTGATCTTCTGGGAGTTTTCGTTGCTGTTGTGGCCCTCGACGTGGAGGATGGTCCCAAGCTGGCCGCTCGCCAGCGTCTCGCGCAACGCGCGTATCGACGGCCAGAAGCGCCGGTTATGGCCGACGGCCAGCATGACCCCGGCCTCGTGGCAGGCGCCGAACATCCGTGCGGCGTCGGCACGCGTGAGCGCCAGCGGCTTCTCGCAAAAAATCTGCTTTCGCGCCGCCGCACAGGCGGTCACCTGTGCCGGATGCAGCGAATGCGGTGTTGCCAGCAGAACCGCGTCGATCCTGTCATCGGCAAGGACCGCATCGAGACCGGCGGTCAATTCGAGATCGTGTTGGCTGCAAAATTCCTGCGCCGCCTCCATCTCAGGCTCGACGGCGCAGACGATTTTCAGCCGTGGATGGTCAGCCGCGGCTTCGACCAGATTGCGGCCCCAGCGGCCGAGACCGGCAATGGCGGCACGGATCATCGCAAGACCCCCGATGAGGCGGACGGCCGCCGGATCGCCTCGATGACAGCGGCGCTGTCGCGGTCCGGACCTTCAAGCGCGATCGCGGCGCGCAAAAGCTCGGCCTGGGTGGTGGTGAGTGGGAGATGCATGCCGCATCGCCTGGCTTCCTCGATGATCAACTCGGCATCCTTCAATGTCTGCGCGATATGTGACTGCGGCCGATAGTCCCGCGTCAACATCTTCTCGCCCTTGGAGTCCATGACGGCGGAATAAGCGGCCGATTGCCGCGCTGCCGCGAGGAACGCGTGCCCGTCCAGCCCCAGGCGCTCGGCGAGCGCAATTCCCTCGGCCAGCGCGGCGCGGTTGCTCTGCAGGATCAGGTTGATCGCGAGTTTGGCCCGACTGGCATCGCCGATCGCGCCGACACGCAGGCTGCGCGGGCAGAGAATATCCAGGAGTCCCTGGAGTTGGTCGATGATGCCGGCGTCGCCGGCCAGCAGCGCCGTGGCGGTGCCGTCGAGCACCTCGGTGCTGGTGCCGGATATCGGCGCCTCCACCAGTGGAATGCCGGCGCGTGATGCACGCGCGGAAATCCCGATGATTTCGCCGGGCGCACAGGTCGTGGTGCAGATCACAGCCGGCCGCGCGGCGCCAGCGCCATCCTCGATCTCACCGAATAGCGCCTCGACCTGTTCGCCGCTATAGACGGCCACGATGATCGTTCGGGAACGCACGGCGAGTTCGTGCACCGAATTCGCGACCATGCCACCGCTGGATCTGAGCATCCCGCATCTGACCGGATCGATATCGAAGCCGACCAGCGGCATCCCAGCGTCGATCAGCCGCGCGGAAAGGGCGATGCCCATCAGGCCCAGTCCGACGATCCCGACCGGTGCGTCCGCTGTCATGATCCGACCGCCATGGCGCGCCTATTTGGCTTCGATGCCGGCGGCCTTGGCGTCCGCCGTCCATCGGGTGATTTCGTTAGCGATAAAGGCGCCAAATTCGGCCGGAGGCATGGTGGAAACGACCATGCCGAGGCTCGCAAGCCTTTCGCGCACCGCTGGCGTCGACAGGATTTTCTGGGTTGCGGTGTAGAGCCGGTTGACGATCGGCTCCGGCGTCTTCGCGGGCGCCAGCAGCCCGTACCAGATCGTCGCCTCGAAGCCCGGCATGGCATCGGCGAGCGGAGGAAGGTCCGGCGTCAGTTCGTTTCGCTTCGGCGACGTCACGCCGATGCCGCGCAGGGTGCCGCCCTGCATTTGCGGGATCGCGACCGAAAAGTCCGCAAAGGCGAGATCGATCACGCCCGAGATCACGTCGGTGACCGCCAGCGGCACGCCGCGATACGACGCCGAGATGATCGTCATGCCGCCCCGGCTCTGCAATTGCGCATTCGATATCTGCGACGCGCCGGAGCCGTAGCCGGCGGTCAGGTTCGGACGGGTCTTGGCGTATTCCATGAATTGCTTGAGATCCTTGGCCGGGAAGTCGGGCTTCACCAGTAGCACCATCGCTGTCGTGATGGTCCGGATAACAGGCGCAAAATCCTTGGCCGGATCGTAGGGAAGGCTCTTGAACATCGCGACATTGCTGGCCTGGGTGGTATTGGTTCCCATCAGCAGCGTGTAGCCGTCAGGCGTGCTGCGTGCGACTTCCTGCGCGCCGAGGCTGCCGAGCGCACCGCTGCGGTTCTCGATCACCACGGTCTGCCCCAAATCTTCCTGCAGCCGCTGGCCGATCAGGCGCGCGACCTGGTCGGGGCCGGCGCCGGCGGGGAACGGCACGATGATCTTGATCTGCCGCGTCGGGTATTCGTCGGCGGCGTTAGCCTGCGGCCCCGATAGCCCCAGCAGCACCAGACCGGTGAGAAAGCGCAATCGCAGCTTCATCCTGTTTCCTCCAGCCCAAACCCAGCGAAATCTCTTCGCGGATTTCTGGGCTAGATTTATACGGACAAATAGATATGGTGCAAGACATGATAGCTAATTTTAGCTGTTCTGTCTAAATTGGCTGCTATTGAAATAACCGTATAAAGTGGGTCGGCAAGCCGACGCCGCGCGGGGGGGCTCGAATTGGACACCAGTGAACTGTACGCCCGAGGCCTGCGTCGGCGCAAAAAACTGTTCGGCGAGGCCGATGTCGCCGAGCGGATGGCGGCGTCGGGCGACTTCGGCGCGCCGCTGCAGAACATCATCAATGCCTATGTCTATGGCGACGTCTGGGAGCGGCCGGGCCTCTCCGATGAGGTCCGCAGTCTGGTGATGCTCGGCATGATGGCCGCCAGCAACAAGCCCGCCGAGTTCAGCGTCCACGCCAAGGGGGCGCTGGCGAACGGCTGCACGGCGGCGCAGGTTCAGGATGTCCTGTTGCTGGTGGCGATGTATTGCGGCGTGCCCACCGCGATCGAGCCTGTGCGTATCGCCGCCGGCATCTTCGGCAAGGCCGACCCGGCCACGAAGCCGTAGCGGTTGGCATCCATGAAGTCCATTCCAACGGTTGACGCGCACCATCATGTCTGGCGCCTCAACGATCTGCCGTGGCTGTCCGGCCCACCTGTGCCGCGCATCTTCGGGCCTTACCAGCCGATCTGCCGGGACTATTCGATCTATGAATACCGTAGCGACATCATGGATTGCGAGATCGTCAAGTCGATCTACATCCAGACCAACTGGCCGGCGGGAAAAAGTTACGACGAGGCGCGCTGGGTTCAGTCAGTCGCCGATACCACCGGTTGGCCGCACGCCAACGTCGCCCATGCCGATCTTGCCGATCCCAACGCCGGCGCTTTGCTCAAGCGTCTGGCGGCGCTGCCGGCAACGCGCGGCATCCGTCAGCAACTGCATTGGCATGACAACGCGCAATACCGCTTCGCGCCGCGCGCTGATGTCATGAACGATGCGGACTGGCGCCGTGGTCTCGCCATGCTGGCCGATCACGGCCTGCTGTTCGAATTGCAGATCTTCGCGTCGCAGATG
>JACDAG010000962.1 GCA_013695565.1 Bradyrhizobium sp. | reverse complement strand
GTGCTTGATGGCGTGGGCCGCCATGGACATCGGAGGGGTGATATTGAACCCGCCGCGGCCGGACTTCGCCAGCCCCGTACGTGCATAGGAAACGATAACAGCTTCACGCATTTTTAGACCTCCCTTTGATGCCACCCAGTATGGACTGGACCTCAGCCCGTGTGTAGCGAAAAACCGTAAATTCCGGCGGACGGAAAAGAAGGAATCGCCCTCAATCCCACGCCGGCCCGAACGCGGGATTTACACAACGCTTGTCCTTCGGCAAGGCCGCGATCGCCTTGCGATCGTCGTCATCAAGCCGCAGCTTCAGCGCGTCGAGATTGGCTTGCTGGCTTTCGGCGCGCGAGGCCTTCGGGATAGCCGCGACGCCGTCCTGATCGAGCAGCCATTTCAGCGCCACCTGTGCGGCGCTGGCATCATGCTTGCGGCCGATTTTGGTCAACACCGCGTCCGATGCGACACGGCCCTGCGACAGCGGGCAATAGGCCACCAGCGGTATAGATTTGGCGGTGAGATATTTGCGTAACGGCGTCTGGTCCAGCATCACGTGGTATTCGACCTGGTTGCAGGCGATCGGGGCCTTGATCTCCTCGACGACGGTCTTCAGCAGCGCAATGTTGAAATTGGCCACACCGATGGCGCGGGTGCGGCCTTCCTGCTTCAGCTTCATCAGGGTTTCGAACATCGCCGGCAGGTTCATGTTCCGCGCCGGCCAGTGCACCAGATAGAGATCGATATGGTCGAGCCGCAGCTTCTTCAAGTATGCGTCGAACGCGCGGCCGATCGCATCCGGCGCCAAATTCTCGTTCCACACCTTGGTGGTAACATGCAGATCGCCGCGGGCGACGCGCGAGGCCGCCAGCGCCGCGCCGATCGCCTCCTCATTGCCGTACATTTCCGCGGTATCGAGATGGCGGTAACCCAGCGCAATCGCGCTTTCGACCGCGGCGCGGCAGCCATCGCCCTGCAGGCGAAAGGTCCCAAGCCCGAGCCTCGGCAGGGCAATGCCCTGAGTTTGCAGATTTTCCATTGGATGCTCCTGAAGGCGGCAAAGCGCCCCGCCCGCGACGAAAGCCGCATGGACGGTATTTGATTGCGGGGGGATAGATCGCTATTGGATACTCTGCCCGCAAGGTGACGGGCAAATCAAGATCGGGTCAGGGAGAGCGATGGGCAAAGCGTTGCAAAGATGGCTGGATGCCCATCAATTGCCGGCGATCACGGCCGCCGTGCTCGGCGTCATCACGACGCTTTCCGTGCTGATCGTGGCTGCCTTCTTCCTGGTGGGAAAGCCTAACTGAACCGCCAGGCCCTCAGATATGCTGCGCCATGATCTGACCGGGCCGCGCGTCCGGGCGAGGGTCGATATCGACCGACCATAGATCTGAATTGTCGACGTCCTTCAGGGTTACGGTCATAATTTCGGTCTTGCCGTCGACATCGACGCGGCCGAAGAATTGCAGGCCGAAACAGGGCGCGAGATTCTCGCCCTGCTCCGCACTGCAGCCCTTCTGGAATATCGCCTTGGGGCCGAACGTATTGTCGAGTGCGGCGGGCGCCCAGGTGCCGGCGTGCAGCGGGCCGGAGACGAATTCCCAGAACGGCTCGAAATCGGCAAACACCGCGCGGTTCGGATCGTAGTGATGCGCGGCCGTATAATGCATGTCGGCGGTCAGCCAGACCGTGTTGCGGATGCCGGCGCGCTTCATGAAGGACAGCAAATCGGCGATCTCGTGTTCACGCCGTTCCGGCGGGCCATCGCCGAGCGCGACCGCGTCCTCGCTGATCAAGCCGATCGGCATATCGGCCGCGATCACCTTCCAGGTCGCGTTGGAGGCAACGAGTTCGCGTTTCAACCACGCCAGTTGCTCACGCCCGAGGATGAAGGCTTCCCCCTGATCGTCACGCTTGTTCCAGGTGGAATCGCGATAGCTGCGCATGTCGATCAGGAAGATTTCGAGCATCGGGCCGTATGAAATCTTGCGATAGATGCGGCCGCTTCTTTCAGGTGTGGCGCGGATCGGCATGAATTCATGGAACGCACGGCGCGCCCGCGCCACCAGTTTCGAGCTGCCGTCCTCGGCGTAACCGGTGTCGTCGGCGGAGCCGATCGGCGCCCAGTCGTTGGTCACTTCATGGTCGTCCCATTGGGCGAAGATCGGCACGTCGGCATGGAAGGCGCGCAAATTTTCGTCGAGCCAGTTGTATTTATAATTGCCGCGGAAATGCGCGACGCTGTGCGCCACGACGGATTTCTCTTCGGTGACGATGTTGCGCCAGATTTCGCCGTTCGGCAGCTTCAATTCCGCCTCCACTGGACAATCGGCATAGATGTGATCGCCGCAATGGATGAAGAAGTCAGGGCGGTTGTCGCGCATCGTGCGATAGGTACGCAGGCCGCCGCGCGAGGGATCGATGCCCCAGCCCTGCCCCAACGTATCGCCGGACCACACGAACGACACGGGCTCTCGCCCGGATGGCGCGGTGCGGAAGTGCCCAAGCTGCGCCTCGCCGGCGATCCCGCTCTCGTCGAGATTTTCAAACCGCACACGGTAGAAAATGTCCTGCCCGGCCGGCAGGCCCTCGAGCAGCAGCTTTGAAGTACAATCGCTGTCCGGCAGCGCATCGGCGGAGGACGAGCCAAGGAGGGTCTTGAAGTTCTCGCTGGCCGAATATTCGACCTGCATCCGCGACGGCCGGTCGGCACGCGCCCAGATCACGGCAGAGTTGGCCGAGACATCGCCGGATTGAATGCCGCAGGCAATCGCCGGGCGATCGGCGGCGCGGCTCAGATAGGGTCTGGCGATACTGCCGAGACCGCCCACCGCGATCGTTGCCGCGGAGCGCACCAGCAGATGACGCCGGGTCAGTCCCCGCTTCGCTTCTATCGCAATTGCCATCAGCTCACCCTCGTCGGATCACGACAAGGGTTTGCCTGCTTCGCTTGACTCTAAATCGAAGGTTTTACGACAGGTGGATGACTCTGCAGCCCGCGAGGCTATCGCTGCCAGTTGCAGATGCCGCCGGTGCGGCACGGCCATTTCTGGATCCGTGTATCCCGCGCCTCTGCATCGAGCGGATTGCCATGCCGCTTCGCCAGCTTGGCGCGGGCCGCCGCGCGCGGCGGCTCGGCAGGCTTGACGCTCGGCTTCTCAGCGGTCTTGGCGACACGGGCTTTGCGCGGCGGCAGCTTCGGCCAAACCGACGCCTCGAGGTCCGCATCCGTACTATCGGCCTGAACCTCATCGTCGCGGGCCTCGATCCGGACCGGGGCAAACCGGGCCTCCGGCCCGATCCGCTTCGGCGAGATCAAGGCCTTGGAAAGATCGAGCTTGAGGTACTCGGCGGGGCGATACTCGGCCGCCATCGCGGAGCCGGCCAATGCCAACAACCCCGTGCAAACCGCTGCAACAAAAGCGCTTTTCAGGACCATTCAGGGCCTCCTGAAATGACTAAAAATAAAGACAACAGAGATCATGTAGGAAGCCGGCCGGCCTTTGCCAGCCGATATTTCCGGCAAGGTTACCCGCTAACTACGCCGGCCTTCGAAAATATCCGCGGCCGGCGCGGGAACTTATTCAGCCGCCAGTGCGACCGGTTGCCCGATCGTGCCCTCCAGCCGCGCCCATTCCCCGCGGTAGCGCGCGACATTGGCCTCCTTGATGTGACCATAGCCGCGCACGAGATCGGCGGATTTCGCCAGTGCCACCAGCCGCGGCCAATCCTGCGGTTTGGCCGTATCGAGGTGGCGGAAGATCATCGCCGAATATTCACCCGGCAGTGCCCGCTCCATCCGGCGCTCCGAGGTGTACCCAAACGGATCGAACGCGGTGCCGCGCAGGAATTTCAAACGCGTCAGGAGGTCGAACGCCTTGAGGATCCAGCTGCCGAATTCGCGCTTGCGCAGATGTCCCGTTGTCTTGTCGCGGCTCGCCAGCAAGGGCGGCGCGAGGCTGACCTTGACGCGCGCGTCGCCGTCGAACTGCTCCTTCAAGGCTTTTGCAAATTCGCCGTCGGAATAAAGCCGGGCGACTTCGTACTCGTCCTTGTAGGCCATCAGCTTGAACAGGCCTTTTGCAAAGGCTTCGGTGAGATCCTGCGCCGCGGGCGAGGCCTTTGCTTCGACGGTACGCACTCGCGCGACTTCCGAAAGGTAGCGCTTGGCATAGGCCTCGTTCTGGTAATCGGTCAGGAAGGCGGCAC
>JACDAG010000920.1 GCA_013695565.1 Bradyrhizobium sp. | reverse complement strand
TATCTGCTGGCCAGCCGCGTCGGCGGCGAAGCGCTGATCCTCGATCCCGTGCTGGAGAAGGTCGACCGCTACTGCCAGCTGCTGCGCGAGCTTGATCTCAGACTGGTCAAGGCGGTCGATACCCATTTGCACGCCGACCACGTTACCGGGTTGGGCGAACTGCGCGACCGCACCCAGTGCATCACCATCATGGGCGAGCAGAGCAAGGCCGACGTGGTGTCGATGCGGGTTTCCGATGGCGACAAGGTGATGATCGAGGGCCTGAGCCTCGACGTCATGTACACGCCCGGCCACACCGATGATTCATACAGTTACTTGATGGGCGACCGCGTCTTCACCGGCGACACGCTGCTGATCCGCGGCACCGGCCGCACCGACTTCCAGAACGGCAGCTCGCGCGCGCAATATGAATCGATCTTCAACCGGCTCTTGAAACTGCCGGACGAAACCATGGTATTCCCCGCCCACGACTACAAGGGCGACACGGTTTCGACCATCGGCGAGGAGAAGCGCTACAATCCGCGCCTGCAGGTGCACTCGGTCGACGAATATATCGAGCTGATGGCCAATCTGAAGCTGCCGAATCCGAAGATGATGGATGTGGCGGTGCCCGCCAACATGCATGTCGGCCTGCATCAGGACGATCTCGCCAAGCAGGGGCTTTCGCTCACCGCCCATGATGCCATGGCGAGTCTCGGCCGGCCCGACATCCTGCTGGTCGATCTGCGCGAGGCCAGCGAGCGCACCAAGCACGGCATGCTGTCAGGCGCGCTGCATGCGCCCTACCCCGGCATCGCCGAAAGCCTGCGGCCGGGCGGCATGCTGCGCGAAGTCGCGGCCGCGACCGGGCGACGCGTGGTGTTCTTCTGTGCGTTTGGCGAGCGCTCGGCGATGGCGGTGGCCGCCGCCAAGAGCGCGGGCCTTGCCAACACCGCCCATATCGAAGGCGGCATTGACGCCTGGAAGAAAGCCGGCGGCCCGGTGATGATGGGATAGTGGGATGATCTTAATTGCTGTCGTCCCTGCGAACGCAGGGACCCATACTCCGCGGCCTATCGATTAAGCAAAGCGGATAGACGCCCTCTGTAAACAACAGACATCGGTGGTTATGGGTCCCTGCGTTCGCAGGGACGACGGGGAGAGACTTCACCGCCCCACCCGCTTCAACTCCGCCGTCAGCACATCCAGCGCTTCCGCCAGCATCACGCCGCCGCATTCGGTCAATCGCTCCGGGATCACGATGCGTTTGGCGGACGGATAGAACCGCGCCAGCGCCGGATGCAAGAGAAAAGCCTGGCCATCGTCGCGCGCGACATCGCCGGCCTGCGAGACCAGCAGCAAATCCGGCTTCAGGCTCACGATCGCCTCGAGCGACGCGAACCCGCCGAAGGCGAAACCGAGATCGCTCGCCGTGTTGAACAGCCCGGTCTCGGCCAGCAGCGAGCCGACAAAGCTGTCGCTGCCCGCGACCCAGCCGCGCCGCGACAGCGGCAGCACCCGGAAATGCCGGTCGGCAACGGCTTGCCGCGCCTTCGCGAGCGACGCATCGAGCCGGGCGATCTGGGCTGCGGCGCGATCGGGATGGCCGACGATGTCGCCGAACTCACGAATCTGGTCCCGCACGTCGCCGAGCGTGCGCGGCACCGAAAGCTCGGCGAGATCCATCCCCTTGGCCTTGAGCAATTCCCGCGTCGAGCGCTTGTCGAACAGATTGGCGACGACGATATCGGGCTTGATCATCAGCACGTCTTCCGCGCCGCCCGACAGTCTCGGATAGCGACTGGCATCGCCGGCCACCCAGGCATCGCGCGAAAATCGCGAAAGCCCCAGGATCTGTTCGGGGTCGGCCAGCGTCAGCAGCATTTGATCGCTGCAGACGTTCATCGACACGATGCGCGGCAGACTGGCCGCCAACGCGCACCCCGGCATCGCCAATGCCGCAGCCGCCAACAGCATTCGAAGCCGGCGGAGCATCACAGATCCGCCCAGGGCACGATCACGGCTTCATCCTGATACTCGGCGCGATAG
Organism: Bradyrhizobium sp.; assembly: GCA_013695565.1. Taxonomy (GTDB): domain Bacteria; phylum Pseudomonadota; class Alphaproteobacteria; order Rhizobiales; family Xanthobacteraceae; genus Bradyrhizobium. Next base: position 15,318 of record JACDAG010000920.1, on the reverse strand, counting down.
GAGCTGATCCGGAATACATCGGCCATCACCTGCTCCGACAGCGCCTGCGCCGGTGGGCCCTGCGAGACCAGCCGGCCTTCCTTCAGCACCAGCACGTGATCGGCGAACCGTGCGGCCAATCCGAGGTCATGCGTCACCACGATGACCAGCACGCCCTTGTCGGCGGTGGCGCGCAGATTCTTCATCACGTCGATCTGGTGGCGCGGATCGAGCGAGGCAGTCGGCTCGTCCGCCAATATCACCGGCGCTTCCACCGCCAGCACGCGCGCCAGCGCGACGCGGCTGCGCTCGCCGCCGGACAATTCGGTGACGCGGCGATCGGCGAATTCCATCACGTCGACCGCCTGCATTGCGCGCAGCACGGCCTCGGTATCTTTCGGTGACAACCGCGCCGGATCGGTCGCGCCATGCGGATAGCGGCCGAGCGCCACGATATCGCGCGACGGCAACGGCCAATGCACGACGTGGCCCTGCGGCAGATAGGCAAAGCGTTTGGCGCGCTCGCGCAGCGGCAACGCCGACAGCGCGTCGCCGCCAATGTGAATTTCGCCACCGGACGGCAGCAATCCCGACAGCGCGCGCAGCAGCGTGGTCTTGCCGGCGCCGTTCGGCCCGACCAACGCGACCAGATGACCCGAGGTCAGCGACAGCGAGATATCGGTGAGTACGGCGCGGCCGGCCAGCGCCACATTGACGTTACGGGCGGAGAGAAGCGCGGTTTCGGTCATGTGACGCCTCCTCCCAGCGCGCGGCGTTCGCGTGCGATCAGATAGAGGAAGAACGGCACGCCAATGATCGAGGTCAGCACGCCGACCTTGATGTCGCTGGTCGAGGGAATGATGCGCACCGCGATATCGGCGGCGAGCAGCAGCGCGCTGCCTGCCAGCGCACTCGGCAGCAGCAGCCGCGCCGGATCGTGGCCGATCAGCGGTCGCATCAGATGCGGCGCGACCAGGCCGATGAAGCCGATGGTGCCGGTCACCGCGACCGCACCACCGACCCCGAGCGCGACGCCCGTGATCACGAACAGCCGCAGGCGCCCGACATCGACGCCGAGGCTCTGCGCGGCTTCCTCGCCAAGGCTCAACGCCCGGAACGCGTGGCGCTGGCTGAACAGGATGATCGCGCCCGCGACGATGAACGGCAGCGCCAGCATGACGTGCTGAAAGCTGCGATCCTCCAGCGATCCGAGCAGCCAGAACGCGATTTCGAGCACCACGAAGGGATTGCTGGACAAGTTCATCACCAGCGCGGTCGCAGCCCCCGCCAGACTCGAGATCGCAAGCCCGGCCAGGATCAGGATCAAGAGCCCGGCATTGCGGCCGGCGATCGTCAGCAAAACGAATACCGATCCGAAGGCGGCCATGATCGCCACGACCGGCAAGGCGTAGGAACGCACATCGGCCCAGCCCAGCGCAATCACCAGCACCGCGCCGAAGGCGGCCGATTGTGGCGCGCCGAACAGCGACGGCGAGGCCAGTGGATTGCGCAACAGGCCCTGCAGCGATGCGCCCGACAATCCCAGGATAGCGCCGATCGCCAACGCCAGAATGGTCCGCGGCAGGCGGATTTCGCGCACGATCACCTGCGACACGTCGCTGCCGCCGCCGAACAGGGCTTCAATCACGGCCAGCGGCGACAGTCGCACCGGCCCGATGCCGAGCGAGATCAGCGCCAATAGCCCGACGAGTGCGGCAAGCGCCGCCGTCACGCCGATCCGGCGCCGCGCGGCCTCCTCATTTGCAGCCGTTATGACCTCAACACTCATCGATCGTCCCCGGACGGTCAGCCCGTACCGCTAGAGCCTTTTCCGTTCCGATGGAATCGGAACGGGGCCCAGATTCTTGGTTTGACGCGTTTTCTTGACGCGAACCGGCATCCACTTCGCTGGAAAACGCTTTAGATGGATACGAGCGGTACTGCTCATGCGACAAAAAAGACGCACTCGTCCAGTGAGGACTCGCGACGCGGCTTGATGGGATTGACTCTGTCTTTGACAAACTTCTACCATAATTTTCGACGGTTCCCGTTTTGGGGATCAAAAGGGAATGCGGTGCGGGGAAATCTCCCCTATTCCGCGGCTGCCCCCGCAACTGTAAGCGGTGAATCTTTCGTCAGATGCCACTGGGAATCTCGGTCCTGGGAAGGCGACGAAAGGTAACGACCCGCAAGCCAGGAGACCTGCCGTCAGCCGTGGTCACACGCGAAGATGTCGGTCGGGGAGTACAGGCATTAGCTTCACCTGAGCTGTTTACAGCACAATGGTGGGACTTGGTTCGCTGTGACGTGCCACTGACGTCATACCGAGGTTTGAACCATGTCTTCGACCAATATCGCCGCACAGCGGCGCCGTCACCTATTGCTGGCCACCCGTTTCGCCACCAGTTTGGCTACCAGTTTCTTGGCGCCGATCATGGCGTTCGGCATTTCCGGCGCACACGCCCAGCAAACCGCTGCCGCCGATCAATTGCCAGCGATCGAAGTCAACCCGCCCGGCGACCAGAACCGGACCCGCGCCAAACCAGCATCCGATGAAGGCTCGGGTACGCGCCGCGTCGTCGCACCGAATCCGCGGCCTGCAAACAATCCGAATCCCGCACCGGGCGCCGGCTCCAACGTCGCATCATCAGGCGTTGGACAGGGTGGCGGCGGCACACCGGTCCGGCAATTTTCCGGCATCGTCGGCGCGTCGGCGACCGTCATCACGGCCGAGGAGATTGCGCATTCGCCGGCGCAAACCCTGCAGGAGATCATCGCGCAAACGCCCGGCGTGCAATTGACCAGCCTGTACGGCGGCGTCAACGGCGCCGGGACCACGGTCGACGTGCGCGGGTTCGGCGCGTTCGCCACCAACAATACGCTTGTCCTCATCAACGGCCGCCGGCTCAACGACATTGATAAGGCCGGCGTCGATCTTTCGACAATCCCGCTCAATTCAATTGAGCGCATCGAGATCACCCGCGGCAACAGCGGCGCAGTGCTGTACGGCGACAACGCCGTCGGCGGCGTGGTCAATATCGTCTTGAAGAGCGGCGTCGGCGGCCCGCCGGTCACAATCCGCGGCGAAGCCGGCGTCGGCTCCTTCAACCAGCGCATGGCCTCGGTCTCGGCCGCGACCAATTTCGGCCCGTGGTCGACGTCGTTTTACGGCAACGGCATCAAATCCGACGGCTACCGCGTCAACAACGCGCTCGACCAGCGCAACGGCGTCGGCAACATCAACTACACCACCTCCGACCTCACCGCGTTCCTGACCTTATCGGGCGACGATCAAAAGCTGGGCCTCCCCGGCGGCCGATTAGTCCAGCCCTCCATCGGACTCAATGAACTGGCTACTGACCGCAGAGGCACCGGCACTCCCTTCGACTATGCCAACAAGCAAGGCGCCAACGCTACGGCCGGCTTCACCAAATCGCTTTGGAATGGCGCCGAGCTCATCGTCGATGGCGGCGTGCGGGACAAAAAACAGCAGTTAGGGTTCTTCGGTACATTGCCGGGCTCCAGTTTCGCATCCACCTACGTCGATACGAATTTACTGACCTGGTCGATAACGCCTCGGCTGAGCGTCAAGAATACAATTTTTGGAATTCCGTCGTCGATTCTGACCGGGATCGATTATTACGATGCGACCTTTAATCAGGATCGCAGCGCGTTTAAGGGTCTTTCGCCGTTTCACAGATACGACCTGACCCAGCAGACACTGGCCGGTTACTGGCAGCAGTCGATCGGCCTGTTGTCGACGACCGACTTCTCCTATGGCGCCAGGGTCCAAAACACCAACCTGACCGCGCGCGACCGCTTCGATGGTACAGCTCCATTCGCGTTTGGCACCGAGGCGCTTCCGCTCGACAGCAGTGAGACGCAGTATGCACTGCATGTCGGTCTCGAGCACCGCTTCAACAACGTCTTCACTGTGTTCGGTCGTGCCGCGCGCGCTTTCCGTACACCCGACGTCGATGAGCGGGTCTCCTCGGGACCGGCTTTCGATGCCTTTTTCAATGCGATACCCGGCACCTTCAATCTGAAGACTCAGACCTCGAATGATATTGAAGGCGGTTTCCGTATCAAGGCCGGCGGGTTCCAGATGCAATCGAGTATCTACAACATGGACCTCGAGAACGAGATCCACTTCAACCCGGCACTGTTCTACAACATCAACCTCGATCCGACCCGCCGCTACGGCTCCGAAACCAGCGCCTCGCTACGCATCAGCGACAGCGTGCTGCTGCGCGGCGGCGTGGCGTATACCCGCGCGGTGTTTCGCGAAGGACAGTACGCCGGCAACGACGTTCCGCTGGTGTCGCGCTACACCGCCAGTGGCGGCGTGACCTGGAACATCTGGCAGAACTATCTCGTTGCCGATGCGACGGTGCGCACCTGGAGCGAACGCTTCATGGATAACGACCAGAAAAATACCCAGCGCCGCATCCCGGCCGATGCCACGGTCGATTTCAAGCTGAGCGGGGCCTATGAGCGCTTCTTCTGGTCGGTGAGCGTCAACAACGTCCTCAATGCGCTGTACTACGACTACGCCGTCGCCAGTTCGTTCACCGATGGCCGTTTCAGCGCCTATCCGCTGCCGGGCCGGACCTACCTGGTGAAGGCCGGCGCGACGTTCTGACCGCTAACGCCGGTTCGAAAGCTCCCGCTTTCGGACCGGCTTGTCCTGACCCGACAAGGCAGTATTCTCTTCGGCCCCGAGCCCCAAGAGAATGCCGGTTCATGCCTGATGTTTCCGCCAATGCGGCGATCGACCTGTTGCGGCGGGAAATCGCCGATCCCGATACGCAATGGAGCCTCGGCACGTTCGGCGCGATTGCCGAATTCGCCCGCGACCGCGACGAGCCGGTACGCCTGACGCAATCGATGGAAGCTGTTGCCGCGGTGACGCCGCGCGGCGGCATTGCACTGAGACCGCACCCGCGCAGCCGTCCGTTCGCCTCCGAAAGCATCACCAAATCGGGCTGGAATCAGCGCATCGCGCTATGCCTGCCATCCGACGATTGCGCGATGGGTGGCCGCAACGTGCTGACCGAAGTCGGCACCGATCATGACGCGCTGCGCGCCGAGGATCGCGAATCCGTTCTGTTCGATCTCGGCCTCGGCGCCGTGCAGGCCGATTTCTGCGTGCGCATCGGCGACGGCGATCTCGCCGCACGGCTGCGCGAATGTTGCGGCCGCGCCGTCTTCGACCACGATAATCCCGCGATGGAGATGATTTTGGCGGCCAATCCGCATCGCGTCTTCCTCGGCCGGCTCGGGCGCATCGAGGTCTATCAGCCGATCCCGCCGCCCTCCGGCAAGAGTCCGGAAGGGCCGCACACGCATGTGCTGCCGAAGTTGCTGAGAAGCGGGCGAACCCATCCCGCCACCGAGCCTGTTCCCGACGGCTGGATACCCTGCGCCCACATCTATCCGCCGCATCCGGCCCGCGACGGACTGGGCGCGCCCCGGCCGTTCGACCCGACGCATCACCGGAGCTTTCAAGACACCCTGGCGGCATGTGGCGATCCCGACATCCTCGGCCTCAAGCGGCGCGTCGTGCATGCGGTGCGGGCGGGAGAACCACCGCTGCCGATCGACGGCGACCGTCACGGCCGCGCCGGGATCCGCATTGCGCTGCGACAGATGAAAGCCGAGGGGCTGGTGTCACCGACCCTGGCAGCCTGGCTGGCCTATTTCGATCAGGGCAGCCCTGAAGACGGCAATGACGACGCCGCTCTTCACCATGAGGGTTGATTCTACGCGATATCTGGGCGTTTTCGGCCCAAATTCGCGCCCCCATGGCCGCGATCCATGTTAATAACCGCCCAAAGTTTGCCCGACGGCATGCGTCGTGGCTCCAGGGGTACAAGATGGATGATGAACCGAAGAGTCCGGCCGAAATGAAAGAGATTCGGCTGCACCGCAAGCGCACCCAGGAGGTCGAGGGCATCAAGGCGATGGCCGAGATCGCGGCGGCCGATATCGCCATTCGCAAGCGGACCGAAAAGCTGCGCGCGCTCCGATTGGCCAGGGAAGCTGAGGAGCTTGCCAATCCGCCGGAACCGAAAGCCAAGACCAAAGCGAAAGCCAAAGCCAAGGTTGCAAAGAAGGCTGACGTAAAATGACAAAGGAAGATCGCGACCGCGCCCAGGCGCGTCTGGACAAAACGACCCGCGCAGCGCAGGACGCGCGGTCTGGCAAGGCCGACCGCGACGCCACCTCGAGGGCCGTGCTCGACAATATGGCGAAGCTGAAAGCATTGCGGCTTGCCCGCGAAGCGGCCGCACCTCCGGAGCCCCTCAAGGCAAAGAAGGCAGCGGCCAAATCGAAAAAGTCGGGCGAGAAGGGCCCCGCCCCAGCATTGGGCGATTGGCTGGCGAGCCAGCAAAGCGGCGGGCGGCGAACCTAAGCCAGGTTATCTTGAGCCAAGCGATCTTTGAGAAGAAGATCTGAGCTGAGCTCTCTGAGCTCAGCTCAACGCGTTACGCCGGCGGCCAATGGATCATCGAGCGCGTCTTGGTCTCGGCGTCATAGACCTGCACTTGCAGCATCTGGAATTTGTTCTTCAACGCCGTGCCCGCCTCTTCGGCGGCTTCAACGGTGTCGTGGTGCGATTTGAAATGACCGTCGACCACCAGCGAATATCCATTGGTCGGCGCCTTGTCGGCGCGAATGATTTTGCGCGGCTGCTGTTCTTCGGTCTCAATGCGAGGCTTCTTCATTTTGGCTCCGTGTGATTGCCCCGTTTGAAGCAATATCGGCAAAAAGGGCAAGGAAATTCGCAGGAAGCACGCAGGAAACTGGACGAAGTTTCGACAAGGAAGTCGCCCGACCAGAGTTAATATGCCGCAAAGTCGGTCGTATTGAGGTGAATGCATCCATTCCAGCCGGGAAAAGCCGGTCGATCCGGCGAAAAGGAACGATATGGGCGGAAACGGCAACAAGAGCGAGCCTCCGAAGCAGGACAACGACAAGCCCAAGAATCCGCAAAGGCCGCAAAAGCCGCCTGTCGAGGACGATGATTTCGAGGATGGCGACTTCGCCACGCCCAAGCGCGACCGCCACGGCAATGACGATGAGCCGTTGTGATTATGTGATGATTGCCGTCGTGCCAGCGAACGCCGGGACCCATAGCCACCGATGCCCGCTGTTGAAAGAAATCTCTACCCGCTTGCCGTATCACAACGGCCGCGGCGTGGGTCCCGGCGCCCGTGCGCAATTGCGCACTAGGCCGGGACGACGTGATATCTAGCCAAACCCCTCGCTCTCAATCTCGCGGCGTCACTGCCCGGCTTTGTTTGGCGCACTCAGCCCCCTACTTGCGTCCGTCGCCGGGGCAGCCATGCGCCGGTATTCATGGACAAATAACCGCCAGCCACTATTTTCGGCGGGCTTTTTGAATCGAGGTTTGCAAGAGAGATGGCCGATACTCTGGCTGCACCGCAACAATTGAAGGCCGACACTTCGCTGCGCACGCTGGTGGCGATTTCGATCGCCCATTGGGTCAGCCATTTCCATATCTTCGTGCTGCCGATGCTGTTTCCTTACCTCAAGGCGCAGCTCGGCGTCGGCTATATCGAACTCGGCTTCGCGCTGACGGTGTTCGGCCTCGTGTCCGGCCTGACCCAGGCGCCGATCGGCTATCTCGCCGACCATATCGGCGCGCGCAAGGTGCTCTTGATAGGCCTCAGTGTCGGCGGTCTCGCGCTGATTCTGCTCGGCATGAACCTGAGCTACACGTCGCTGATCCTCTGCGCCGCATTGCTCGGGCTTGCCAACAGCGTCTATCACCCCTGCGACTACGCGATCCTCTCCGCGCATATGGATGTAAGGCGGATGGGCCGCGCGTTTTCGATTCATACGTTCGCAGGCTTCCTCGGCGGCGCGGTCGCGCCTGCGATCATGGCGGCACTGGTGGCATGGCTCGGCGGTCTCGGCGCGCTGATCGTGGCCGGCGCCGTCGGCCCCGTGGTGGCGTTGTTGCTGATCGGCGTCGGCATTCCCGATGCAAGCTCGGCTGATCGCAAGACCGATGGCGTGGCCGCACCCCAGCAGAGCGTCATCACGCCGGCGATCATCATGCTGACGTTCTTCTTCATGCTGCTTGGTCTCTCCAATGCCGGCATCAGCAATTTCGGCGTGGTCGCGCTGATGAGCGGCTATGGCGTGACCTTCTCGGCCGCCAATATCGCGCTGACCGCCTTTCTCGGCGCCAGCGCGGCCGGCGTGCTGGCCGGTGGTTATCTCGCCGACCGCACCACGCGCCACGGACAGGTCGCCGCCGCCTGCTTCGGAATCAACGCCATCATCATGCTGGTGATCGCGACGACCAATTTGCCGTCGGTGGTGCTGACTACGGCCATGGGCATCGCCGGATTCCTCGGCGGCGTGATCGCTCCGTCCCGCGACATGCTGGTGCGTAATGCGGCGCCTCCCGGTGCCGCCGGCCGCGCCTTCGGCATCGTCTCCACCGGCTTCAATTTCAGCGGCATTTTGAGCCCGCTGTTGTTCGGCTGGATCATGGACCAGAACATGCCGCATTGGGTGTTCGGCGCTTCCGTCGCTTTCATGGTCCTGACCGTGCTGCTGGCGCTCATTACCGACCGCAAGCCGCAAGGCGCGTCCAAGGCGTCGGATTCACGGCTGATGCATTCCTGAACCTCAATCCCGGCGGTTGACTGCAGAGCGGGATATCCGATGATGCGGGCAACAAAATTTCAAACCCGGGATGAATCGCTATGACCAGTTCCCCTGATCTCGTGATCCGCGGCGGCAACATTGCCGACGGCAAGGGCGGCGACCTCTACGAAGCCGATATCGCCATCACCGGCGGCCGTATCGCCGAGGTCGGCAAGGTCACAGGCAAAGGCAGGGAAGAGATCGACGCCCGTGGCAAACTGGTCACGCCCGGCTTTGTCGACGTCCACACCCATTATGACGGCCAGGTCGCCTGGAGCCAGGACATCACGCCGTCTTCGCAGAACGGCGTCACCACGGCGATCATGGGTAATTGCGGCGTCGGTTTCGCGCCGTGCCGGCCGGCCGACCATGTCCGGCTGATCCAGTTGATGGAAGGCGTCGAGGATATTCCGGAACCGGTGTTGAGTGCCGGCATTCCCTGGGCCTGGGAAAGCTTCCCCGAATACATGGAGTGGCTGTCCAAACGTAACTTCGACATCGATGTCGGCGCGCAACTGCCGCACGCCGCGCTCCGCGTCTATGTGATGGGCGACCGCGGCGCGCGCCGCGATCCGTCCACGCCTGAAGACAACAAGGCGATGGCAGCGCTCGCCAGCGACGCCGTACGCGCCGGCGCGCTCGGTTTTTCGACGTCGCGCACCCTGAACCACCGCACCTCGACCGGCGACTTCACGCCGACGCTGAAGGCCGGCGAGGATGAACTGACCGCGATTGCCGCCGCCATGCACGCCCAGGGCCGCAGCGTGCTGCAGTTCGTGCTCGATCTCTCCACCATCAACGAAGATTTGCCGATGATGCTGCGGGTGGCCGAGAACACCAAAATCCCGGTGACGTTCTCGATCACGCAGAACGACAAGGAGCCGCAGCGCTGGCGCAAGACGCTCGACATGATCAGCGAAGCTTCCGCGCGCGGCCTCAACATCACCGCGCAGATCCCTGCCCGTCCGGTCGGATTGATGCTCGGCCTCGAATTGTCACGCAACCCGTTCCAGACCCATCCGAGCTACAAGGCGATCGCCCATCTGCCGCTGGAAGACCGCCTGAAGCGCCTGCATCAGCCCGAGATGCGCAAGGCGATCCTGAGCGAGCATGCGACCGCGACCGCGACCGATGATCCGCTGTTCTTCCGTCCGAACTACGACAAGATGTACCTGCTCGGCAATCCGCCGGATTACGAACAGCCGCCGGAAAACACGCTGGGCGCACAGGCTCGTCGCCAGGGCCGCCAGCCGGAAGAACTTGCCTATGAGGCGATGCTGACCGAACAAGGCCGCGGCATGCTCTACGTGCCGTTCCTCAATTATTCTGACGGCAATCTCGATGCGACCCGCGAGATGTTGCGCGATCCGCATTCGGTGCCGGGCCTTTCCGACGGCGGCGCGCATTGCGGCATCATCTGCGACGCCAGCTTCCCGACCTATCTGTTGACGCACTGGACGCGCGACCGCAGCCGCGGCGAAAAGCTCTCGATACCCTTCGTGGTCGCGGCGCAGGCGCGCAAGACCGCGCTGTCGGTCGGCCTCTACGATCGCGGCGTGATCGCGCCGGGCTTCAAGGCCGACGTCAACGTCATCGACTATGACAGGCTGCATCTGCATCCGCCGAAAGTGCATTACGATCTGCCGGTCGGCGGGCGCCGCCTGATGCAGCAGGTCGACGGCTATGACGCCACCATCGTCTCCGGCGTGGTGACGCAGCGCGGCGGCAAGGCCACCGGCGCGCGGCCGGGCAAACTGGTGCGCGGCGCGCAGGGGACACAGCCGAAATTTGGCGCGGCGGCGGGTTAGGTCGGATGCTGTTAAACTGAATCGGTTTGGCGGCCAACTCAGTCCACCTCTCCCGCTTGCGGGGGAGGTCGCTGCGCTCGAAGAGCGCGGCGGGTGGGGGCTCTCTCCAATCGAAGATTGCGAATCGCGGCGGCACCCCCACCCCGCCCTCCCGCAAGCGCCCGCAAGCGGGAGAGGGAGTACAAGCACCGCTTCGGTTAGCACTTGGCCCGGACACAAAACTCGCAAAACAACCCCATGCAAAGTAAGAACGGGGCTGGCCCTCTGCACGCGATATCGCCGAAAAACGTGTAAAATCAATATCTTATGTCGTTCACCCCGATGCAGTCGGAACGCAAGCGAGTTTAGGACGTAGCCAGCTTGGTCGCTGCCGTCGCCACGAACTGATGGCCGACCCACCACACATGCTGGCGGGGGTTCAGCGCCTCGTGCAGCATGGCGTAGCCGCAGGCCTTGAACACGATTTCGCTCAGCGCTGCCGTCATGAGTTTGCGGCTATCCTTGTGCATGTCGATGATCGTCTTCGAGGTGGCGTGCATCAATTCCATCTGCTCGGGGGCATTGTGCTGCGGCCATTGTTCGAAATTGGTCCAGCGTTGAATGATGTCCGAGCGGAAATAGCCGTCGGTGAGTTCGACCAGCGCATCAACCGTGTATTCCGGTTTCAGCAGGTCCGCACATTCCGCGAGCAATTTTTTGGTGACAGAATGATCGGGGGCTTCTTTCTTGAAAGCGGCGAGCAGCGGATAGAGCGCCACTTCGACACCGAGAAAGATCGAGCTTGAATTGGTCAGGATCTCCGGTGCGTTGAAGACACAGGCTTTCACGCCAGCTTCGGTCGCGCGGCGCGCGATATTCTCGAGTTCAATCTTGGCGAAGCCTTGCAGGTAAGGCGAATAGCTTTGCCAATGATATTCGCCGGCAATCAGAATCTCGGTGCCGTGATAGCCATAGGCCACGTAGGAAACCTGGCCGCCATTTTTGGCGACGCTGTCGCGCAGGCCGGAACTCAGTTCGATCATATCCGCAAGACTGTTCGCGCTGACATCCATGAAGCTCATTTCGCAAAGGCGGCCCAGATCGCCTTCCCAGAACGCCTTGGAAGAGGTAGCGGTCCCTTTGAAGACCCGGTTCATGACCGGCATCATGATTTTCGCGCGCGGCACACCGCCGGCCATGGTGTGCGCGATCACGACCTTGGCGCCAGCGGGAATTTGTTTTTGCAGCTCGACCAGATATTGCGTCAGGCGCGCGCGAAAGTCTGCGCGGCCGGCCTTGCGGGACTCTCCCACTTGCGCAAGGTCAAGCGTGGCCTTGTCCCACTCGCTAAGCTTCAAGCCCTTGAGCTGGTCGCAGGGGCTGAGGCCCTTGCTGGATTTTGCCAGATCAAAGCCGCATTCCAAGGGAATATTTACCAGCGGCTGATCTTTCTCGGCCAGCTCGTCCGCCGTCAAAGGGCGCAGCTGCTCATTTTCATCGCGGCGTCCGACCGTGCCATAGATGACTTTCATCCCGGCCTTTTTGGCTTCATCAATCAGGCCGTTGACGTAACCTCGCGCAAAGACTTCGCCGAAAACGACTAAAACGTCGTTTTTGCCGTAGCCTGAAACCGGGTTGACTTGACGAAGCGGCTCGAATTTTTGCACGCGGATATCCCTGGCTGGTGAAGCTTCCCTCAATACTAACAAATCGACCCGCTTCAAGTACATTTGTTCGGGGCTGACCCGTAAATACCGCAGCCCTCTGGCCCATCGGGGCCGAATCGGGCGGAACAGCGGCGAGCGGCGCCGCGCTGGCGTTGCCGGTACCCCACGCGTATAATCCGGAGACGTTGGCGGTGGTTAGGATGTCCATTTCTGCAGGCAAATTAGGTTTCGCATTGCTGCTGGCGGCACTCTGCCTGGGCGGACGAACGGCCCACGCCCAGACCGCCCCTATGTCCTATTGGAGCCCGAACTGGATCGGGTTTGGCGGTACGCCTGGCATCGACCAGGACCCGAACGCTTCCGGCACCTTCGAAGGCCCTGGCTTCTCCCGGTCGCGCTTCAATTTCCCGAACGGCATGTTTGTCGGCAACACCAGCAGCAGCAGCAGCTCGGCATTCAGCGGTATCAACCCGGCGGGCATGTTCGGCAGCTACGGCTCGCTCTCCTACGAAAGCATGCAGTTCGGCTACAAGTTCGGAAGCGCGGGCAGCATGCCGGTGACACTCTTTGGCGGCCTCGACACCGTGAAATACAACAGCGGCTTCAGCGGCAGCCCGTTTGCTGCCTTCGATTCCAAGTCCGGAACCGTGCCGGGCTATCGCGCGAATGCCGGCATTGAATTCCAGCCGGCACCGAATGTCAGCCTGTCGCTCGGGTTAGGCTACGTCCAGCAAGGCGGCGCCGTCGACAGCGAGATCAACTCGTTGCCCGGCCAGTCGTCGATCATTCCCAGCGGCCGGCGGTATTAATGATCTGGTTGGATTGAACAGGCCTAGCCGCGAGCTCGGTGCACCTCTCCCGCTTGCGGGGTCGAGACGAGCGAAGCTCGCTCTTAGGTCGGCGCGTAAGCGCCGGGTGGGGGCTCTCTCCAATCGAAGAGTGTTCATTGCGGAAGCACCCCCACCCCAACCCTCCCCCGCAAGCGCAGGGCTGTCCCGGGAAAGGGGTCATGTGATTCAAATGACTCACTTTTGTCTTTTTGAGTCTCAACAATACAAGAAGCTACTGTGCCCCAAGTGTTTGTTGCGACTCGCGAATTTTTTCCCGGGACAGCCCTGCCGCAAGCGGGAGAGGGGCGCACCGGCGTTGGTTGGATGATCGAGATCAACACTGACTATTTCGAGCTGCTGCTCAGCGCGCAGGACGTTCGGCTCCCTCTCCCGCTTGCGGGGGAGGGCGGGGTGGGGGCGCCACTCGGGGATTCCCAGTGGCGCGCCCCGTGCAAATCAACCTACGGCATGCTCAGTTCATGCCGTCCGACCACCATCCAGTGCACTTCATCCGGACCGTCGGCGAAGCGCAGATGCCGCACGTCCTGGTACATTTCGCCGAGGGGGCTCCAGTGCGAAATACCGGTGGCGCCATGCATCTGGATCGCCTGGTCGATGATTTTGCAGGTGCGCTCAGGCACCATGGCCTTGACCATGCTGACCCAGATCCGCGCGTCCTTGTTGCCGAGCACGTCCATCGCCTTGGCGGCTTTGAGCACCATCAGCCGCATCGCCTCGATCTCGCAGCGCGCCTGGGCGATGATCTGCATGTTGCCGCCGAGATGGGCGATCTTCTTGCCGAAGGCTTCGCGGGTCAGGCCCCGCTGCACCATCAGGTCGAGCGCCTTCTCGGCCTTGCCGATGGTGCGCATGCAGTGATGGATGCGGCCCGGTCCGAGGCGGACCTGCGAGATTTCGAAGCCGCGGCCTTCGCCGAGCAGCATGTTGTCCTTCGGCACCCGGCAATTGTTGAAGCGCAGATGCATGTGGCCGCGCGGCGCGTGGTCGTGGCCGAACACGTGCATCGGGCCCAGGATCTCGACGCCGGGGGTGTCGATCGGCACCAGGATCTGCGACTGCTGCTTGCTCGGCGGTGCGTCCGGATTGGTCTTCACCATCACGATCATGATCTTGCAGCGCGGATCACCGGCCCCGGAGATGTAGTACTTCTCGCCGTTGATCACCCATTCGTCGCCGACGAGTTTTGCCGAGGTCGAGATGTTCTTGGCGTCCGAGGAGGCCACATTCGGCTCGGTCATCGCATAGGCGGAGCGGATTTCGCCGGCCAGCAGCGGCTTCAGCCACTTGTCCTTCTGTGCCTTGGTGCCGACGCGCTCCAGCACTTCCATGTTGCCGGTGTCGGGCGCCGAGCAGTTCATGGTCTCCGACGCCATCGGATTCTTCGCGAGCTCAACCGCGATATAGGCGTAGTCGAGGTTTTTGAGGCCCTGGCCGGTCTCGTCATCGGGCAGGAAGAAGTTCCACAGGCCGACTTCCTTGGCCTTGTCCTTGGCCTTCTGCAGGCAGGTCAGCTGTTCCGGCGTAAAGCTCCAGCGATCGGTCTTTTTCTCGCCGAGCTTTGCGAATTCGACCGACATCGGATCGACGGTCTCGCGGATGAACTTCTTGACGTGCTCATAGAGCGGGCGGACCTCGTCCGACATGCGGAGATCGTTGAGCTCTTCGCCTGGATTGAGGTTGTAGGTGGTCGTTCGCGGGATATAGGCGTGCTTCATGTAACGGGTCTCCCTTTCGCGCAGATCGTTGTTCGTTGGCGCGCAATCTAGACGCCCGATGGGTGCCCGCACAAGCGGTCGCCGCGTCGCGCGCGGCAGCCCTGCAGAGCCAAATCAGGCTGATTCAAACAGTGTTTGAAACGACTCCTGGCTAGCCCGTCCCGGCCGCGCTTGGCTTGCCCTTCGGATTTATCGCCGGGTGGAAAATCTGCTGCAGCCGTGCGCCCTTGACCAGCGCATAGATCGCGGGAATCACGATCAGCGTCAGCAGCGTCGAGGAAATCATGCCGCCGATCATCGGCACCGCGATGCGCTGCATGACCTCGGAGCCCGTGCCGGTGCTCCACATGATCGGCAGCAAGCCGGCCATGATCGCAACCACCGTCATCATCTTCGGGCGCACCCGCTCCACCGCACCTTCCATGATGGCGTCGTAGAGATCGCGACGGGTCAGCTCGCCACCTTGGGCCTCGCGGCGCGCTTTGACCTCCGCCAAGGCCTGGTTGAGATAGATCAGCATCACCACGCCGGTTTCCGCCGCAACGCCGGCGAGCACTATGAAGCCGACCACGACGGCCACCGAAAGATTGAAACCGAGCCACCACATCAGCCAAACGCCACCGACCAGTGCGAA
>JACDAG010000860.1 GCA_013695565.1 Bradyrhizobium sp. | reverse complement strand
CCTGCAGGTTGCCGAAGGTTACAAGGAACAGGCGGTCGCCGAGGCCAAGGGCCAGAGCTCACGCTTCCTGAAAGTCTACGACGAATACAACAAGGCAAAGGAAGTGACGCGACAGCGAATATATCTGGAGACGATGGAGCGCATCCTCGCCAATGCCGAAAAGCTCGTCTATGACGGCGGAACGGCCGGACAGAACATGGTGCCGTATCTGCCGCTCAACGAGTTGACGCCGCGGCGTCCACCGGCGCTGCCGACCACCGGCCAGCCGCAGCAGGGAGGCACCCGATGAGATCGCCAGCAACGGGCATTGCCCTCCTGATCGCGTTGTTTGTCGTCGTCATCTTCGGCTACAGCTCGGTCTTCACCGTAGACCAGACCCAGCAAGTGCTGGTGGTGCGGCTCGGTGAACCCGTCCGCGTCGTCACTGAACCCGGCCTGAACTTCAAGGCGCCGTTCATCGACACTGTCATCACGATCGACAAGCGTATCCTCGACCTGGAAAATCCGTCGCAGGAAGTGATCGCCTCGGATCAGAAGCGGCTGGTGGTCGATGCCTTCGCTCGCTACCGCATCAAGAACGCGCTGCGCTTCTACCAGAGCATCGGTTCGATCCAGGCGGCCAACATCCAGCTCACGACGCTCTTGAACGCATCGCTGCGCCGCGTGCTCGGCGAGGTCACCTTCATCACCGTGGTGCGCGACGAGCGCGAACGGCTGATGGCGAGGATCCGCGAACAGCTCGACAAGGAGGCCGACGGCTACGGCATCGAGGTCGTCGACGTGCGGATTCGCCGCGCCGATCTGCCGGAGCAGAACAGCCTTGCGGTCTACAAGCGCATGCAGACCGAGCGTGAGCGGGAGGCTCAGGAGTTCCGCTCCCAGGGCTCCCAGAAGGCGCAGGAGATCAGGTCGAAGGCCGATCGTGAAGCAACCGTCATCGTCGCGGAAGCCAATTCGACCTCCGAACAGACGCGCGGCGTCGGCGACGCCGAACGCAACCGGTTGTTTGCCGAGGCCTATGGCAAGGATCCCGAGTTCTTCGCCTTCTACCGCTCGATGTCGGCTTACGAGACCGGGTTGCGCAGCAACGACACCCGCTTCTTGCTGCGGCCGGATTCGGAGTTCTTCCGCTTCTTTGCTAACTCGGCCGGCCACCCGCCGGCGGCGGCAGCCGCTACGCCGGCCGCGCCGAAGCAATAGCTCTCCGGCCGGCCACAACAAATCAGGCGAAGCGGACACCGCTTCGCCTGCGATAAAAGCAAAAACTGCGTCACGGGAAGGTTGCGATCCGATGAGGTCCATAGCGTTTGCCGACTTCCTCATCGGCCTGGGAATCCTGTTTGTGCTGGAAGGCCTGATGTTTGCGGCAAGTCCGGCCTGGATGCGCCGGGCCATGAAGAGCGCGATGGCGACGCCGGACAACATTCTGCGCATCGTCGGCATCGGGTCGGCGGTTCTGGGCCTGATCCTGATCTGGCTGGTTCGCCGCTGAGGCTCGGGCCGAGCAAATCGCCACTTCATTTCGTCATTGCCTGCGACAAACGCAAAGCGTTTGCGCACGGGAGCGTCAGCGATGAAGCAATCCATTCTTGGAATGCCGAGCCATGGATTGCTTCGTGGAGAGCCTGTCATCGGGCGCGCGTTCGCGCGACCCGTTGGCTCGCAATGATGAGGGTTACGGAAATTGCGGCCGAATCAACGAAATCGTGAGCCGCCGATGGCCGGTTTTTCGCCGAAATGCCCGGTTCAAATGCTTGCGCCTCAGACCCGTTCGGGCGCACTGTGGACGCCAAATCGACCTTTTTGGAGAGAAGCTGACATGACCGGTGCCAGACCCGCCTTGAGCCGTCGCCTGCGCATGATGGGGGCTGCGATTTCGCTCGGCGCTGCCGGTGCCCTCGCGTCAGCGCCGGCGTTCGCACGGGGCCCGGACGGCATCGCCGATGTCGCCGAAAAAGTGATCGACGCCGTCGTCAATATCTCGACCTCGCAGACCGTCGAGGCCAAGGGCGGAGGTGGTGGCGGTGATCGGCAGGCCACGCCGCAATTGCCGCCGGGCTCGCCGTTCGAGGAATTCTTCGACGACTTCTTCAAGAACCGTCGCGGCGGTCCGGGCGGCGGCTCCAAGGGTGGCGACATGCAGCCGCGCAAGACCAATTCGCTCGGCTCGGGTTTCATCATCGACACATCAGGCGTCGTCGTCACCAACAACCACGTCATCGCCGATGCCGACGAGATCAACGTGATCATGAATGACGGCACCAAGATCAAGGCCGAACTGGTCGGCGTCGACAAGAAGACCGATATCGCGGTGTTGAAATTCAAGCCGGTGAAGCCGCTGATTGCGGTCAAGTTCGGCGAGTCCGACAAGCTGCGTCTCGGCGAATGGGTGATTGCGATCGGCAATCCCTTCAGCCTCGGCGGCTCGGTGACGGCCGGCATCGTCTCGGCGCGCAACCGCGACATCAGCCAGGGCCCGTATGACAGCTACATCCAGACCGACGCCTCGATCAACCGCGGCAATTCCGGCGGACCGCTGTTCAACCTCGAAGGCGAAGTGGTCGGCGTCAACACGCTGATCATCTCGCCGACCGGCGGTTCGATCGGCCTCGGTTTTGCAGTACCCTCGAAGACCGTGATCGGCGTGGTCAATCAACTCCGCGAGTTCGGCGAACTGCGTCGCGGCTGGCTCGGCGTCCGTATCCAGCAGGTCACCGACGAAATCGCCGAGAGCCTCAACATCAAGCCCGCGCGTGGCGCGCTGGTCGCCGGCATCGATGACAAGGGCCCGGCGAAACCGGCCGGGATCGAGCCCGGCGATGTCGTC
>JACDAG010000855.1 GCA_013695565.1 Bradyrhizobium sp. | reverse complement strand
GAGATGGATTGCTTCGCTTCGCTCGCAATGACGGCGGAGTGTTACGCCTGCGCCAGTTCGTTGTGCTCCGGATAATCCGTATAGCCCGCCACATCGCCGCCATAGAACGTCGCGCGGTTATACGGCGTCAGCGGGAAGCCGCGTTGCAGGCGGCGCGGCAGGTCCGGATTGGAAATGAAGATCCGTCCGAACGCGATTCCATCGGCATGGCCGTCGGCGATCGCGGCATTCGCCGTGTCGCCGGTGAAGCCGCCGGCAGTGATCAATACGCCCTTCCAAATCGGGCGGAACAGTACCATCGCCGACGGCACGTTCTGATGGTTGACCTCGGCGCGGCCGGCGCCGCTGGAGCGCGGCTCGATGAAGTGCAGATAGGCGAGCCCGAGCGGATTGAGCGCTTGCACGACATGGGTATAGAGCGGCATCGGATCCGGCTCGCCGCTGCCATTGGCGACGCCGTAAGGCGACAGCCGCAGGCCGACGCGGTCAGCACCCCAGACCTCGACCACGGCTTTGGTTGCTTCCATCAGGAAGCGGCTGCGATTTTCGATGGAGCCGCCATATTGATCGGTGCGCAGATTGGTGTGCGACTGCAGGAACTGCTCGATCAGATAGCCGTTGGCGCCATGGATCTCGACGCCGTCGAAGCCGGCGGCAAGCGCATTCTTTGCCGCCTGCCGGTAGGCATCGATCACGCCTGGAATTTCGGACGTCTCAAGTGCACGCGGCGTCTCGTAGGGCACCGCCTTGCCATCCGCTGTCCCGGTTTTCAGGTCGGCGATCGCGACCGCCGATGGCGCCACCGGCAGCACGCCGCCGGGCTGGAACGAGGAATGCGAGACGCGCCCGACGTGCCAGAGCTGAAGGAAGATCACACCGCCCTTGGCGTGAACGGCATCGACGACCTTTCGCCAGCCCGCGATCTGCTCCCCCGTGTAAATACCGGGTACGCCGGGACTGCCGAAGCCCGTCGCCATCACCGGCGACGCCTCGGCGATGAGCAATCCGCCCTCCGTCGCGCGCTGGGCGTAATATTCCGCATTCAGCGGCCGGGGCGCGAGACTTGGCCTTTCCGCCCGCATCCGGGTCAGGGGCGCCAATGCGAGACGATGTTTGAGCTGGTAGGGACCGATATGCAGCGGTGAAAACAACGATGGATGATTCATGCGGGACTGGAACTCCAAATTCTCCGTATTCATACGAATATGTAACCGGTTCGCTCTGCTCGTAAAAGGCTGCAGCAGCTTTTGTTTTCATGCGACGCGGTACCCATTTGGGGTGAGTAAGGTACTTCATGCCGAAATCGAGTGCGAAGTCGCTTCCCTCCCTCAGCGTCCGTATCGATCTCGATCCCAAGGGCCGGATCGGACCCGGCAAAATCCAGTTGCTGGAAAACATCCATGAATGCGGATCGATCTCGGCCGCCGGCCGCGCGATGGAAATGTCCTACAAGCGCGCATGGGATCTGGTCGACGAGATCAACCGTATCTGCAGGCAGGCCGCGGTCGAGCCGCAGACCGGCGGCAAGAATGGCGGCGGCGCGGTGCTGACGCCGTTCGGCATCTCGCTGGTCAGGCGCTACCGCAAGATCGAGCGCGACGCCGCCACCGCGGTGCGCAAGGAGTTGCAGGCGCTGCGCAGCGAGATCGGCCGCCCGAAGAAGCGCGCGGGCTGATCGCAACAAGAAGTGGTGATCCAAGACCGCCCCTGCTGGTTCGCGGGTGGTTGATGGCGCATATTGGCCCGGTGAAAAATCCAGCCTGATGAACCCAAGAGAACACCGATGCCGCATCCTGCCATGTCCGCCAATCATGTCGCCGTGATCACCGGAGGCGCGTCCGGCATAGGCCTTGCGGCCGCGATGCGGTTTGCCGGCCTCGGTATGAAAGTGTGCATTGCAGATATCGGCGCCGGGCGGTTGGCCGAGGCTGCCGCAAAATTGTCGCCTGCCGCCAAAGGCGGCGACGCCGATATCATGACCGCCGAAGTCGATGTCGTCAGCTTCGAGCAGGTTGTTAATCTGGAAGCCGCGGTGCAGAAGCGGTTCGGCGGCACCGATATCCTGATGAACAATGCCGGCATCGGCCCGGACAGCAACAGCTTTGGTCCGCTGGAAAACTGGCACCGGATTCTCAACGTCAATCTCTGGGGCATCATCCACGGCACCCAGGCTTTTGCCGCCCACATGATCGAACGTGGCCGGCCCGGCCTGATCATCAACACCGGCTCCAAGCAGGGGATCACCACCCCGCCCGGCAATCCCGCTTACAACGTCTCCAAGGCCGGCGTGAAGGCGCTCACCGAGGCGCTGCAGCATGAACTGCGCAACACCGACGGCTGCGAGATCAGCGCGCATTTGCTGATTCCAGGTCATGTCTTCACCAGCCTCACCGCGCGCGGCCGCGCCGAGAAGCCTGCCGGCGCCTGGACACCGGAGCAGACCGTCGATTTCATGATCGGGCGCATCGATGCCGGCGATTTCTACATCCTGTGCCCCGACAATGACGTGCCACGGCAACTCGACGAACGGCGCATGCAATGGGCCGCCGCCGACATCGTCGAAAACCGCCCGGCGCTGTCGCGCTGGCATCCGGATTACGCGGAGGCGTTCGCGCGGTTTGTGAAGGGGGAGTAGCGGCAACTGACGCCGCGATTGAGCAGCGTAATTTGTAGGATGGGTGGAGCGAAGCGATACCCATCGACTGCACCGTCCGTGGGGTGATGGGTTTCGCGAAGAGCTCAACCCATCCTACGATTTTCGTACCCTTACCTGACCAAACCATTGGTGATAAGGATGCCAGGCCAACTCGTACGGGAGCAGGTTGTGAAGGCATTCGGTCTGGCTGTCATGTTGGGCGTTGTTGCGGCGTCGGCACCGGTGCGCGCGCTCGAGGTGATCGGCAGTTCCGGCTTTCTCGGCGAATGGGAAGTGAGCGCCACCGTCACGGAAACGGCATCCGGCCGCACCAAAGACTACCGTGGCCCACTGGTGATGAAGCATATCGGCCTGTGCACACAGGACGGCCCGGTGGAGAAGAAGGGCGAGATGCGCCTGCAGATTTCGGCCTCGTCGCAGTTGAACGCGACATTATCGATACCGGGCACCGAATGCACCGCCAGCGGTCCAATGTCGGACAGCTACAACGGCACCATGACGTGCTCCGACCGGCAGGTCATTCCGCTCCGGCTGCGGGTGAGATAGATCAGAGCGTCTCTTGCTTGTGGCCGCATTGCTTGCAGGCGAACTTGACGCGGGTGGCACCTTTTTCGGCTTGCAGGCGGTTTGGCGCGCCGCATTTGCCGCAAGTTGTCTCGATCCTGGTATTGCCCTGCTTGATGGTCAGGGCCTTCTTGGCCATGGTCTCGCGGATCAGGCGCTCGGCCTCCTCGCGCATCGCTTGCTTATCCATCAGCCGCACCTGTCATGAAGAGCGTCCGCTGCGCTCACTCGTTTGAGCATGATCTTTTCGAAAAACCGGTACCCACTTTTTCGGACCATGCTCTGTTAGGCACCTAACACATTTCGATGTCGGCCGTCACGCCGCTTCCGGCGTCAATGCGAGGATGCGCCGCACCAGTGCGAGCGCGGTTTCGGTGGCGGGATCGGCGGAAATGACGGGAACGGCCAGCACCAGCAGGTCGACCGGTTCATGCGACAAAATGACGATATGCGTGGCATTGCCGGCCTTCATCAGCGACATCAGCCGCTCGACCGCGGGATCGGATGCCGCAAGCCCCCATGGCGCTTCGGGACGGCGCAACACCCGCCGCGTCGACAGCAGGTTCCGCAGCAATGGCGGATCGTAGGCGGCAAGATCGCTTTCAAGATAGCGCCGCGCGCTTTCGAACATCGGGTGGCGCGCCAGTTCCGCGATTAATTCGTCGCGGCTGCGGGCGTCGGATGCCGCGATGGAATTCAGCACCCCCGGCACCTCGGCGTCGAACAGCGCGCGCAACGTGTCGGTCATCAGGCCGATCGTCAGCACCCCGGCGATTGCGATCGCGCAAAAGCGCATGATTTGCGCGGCATCGACATCGGGCGAAACGCAGGCGGCGGCCGCACCAAGAGCTGCGGAACTCACCAGCCGCAGCGCCGTCATCAGAATACCCTGCCGCCGCGTCTCGGTACCGCCGCCGGCGATCAGGATCGCAGTCACGACCAGGAGCGCACCGAGCGCGCCGAGCCGGACCGGCATATCAGGCGCCAGCGCCTGATAGTCCGTGAC
>JACDAG010000138.1 GCA_013695565.1 Bradyrhizobium sp. | reverse complement strand
GTTCCGGCACGACCTTCATCTGGACGGACTATCTTTCGAAAAGCAATGCTGAGTGGAAAGCGAAGGCAGGTGCAGGTACCGCAGTTGAGTGGCCCGCAGGCGTTGGCGCCAAGGGCAATGAAGGCGTCGCCGGCAATGTCAGCCAGACCAAGAATTCGATCGGCTACGTCGAATACGCTTACGCCAAGCAGAACAAGCTGACGTATGGCGCAGTAATCAACAAGGCCGGCAAGACCGTGTTGCCGACTATTGCGGCATTCCAGGCTGCAGCGGCCAATGCCGACTGGGCCGGCGCGAAGAACTATTACGTGATCCTTACTGACCAGCCCGGCGAAGCTTCCTGGCCAATTACCGGCGCTACCTTCATCCTGATGTACAAGGATCCCGCCGACAAGGCAGCCGCCAAGGAAGCCATCAAGTTCTTCACCTGGGCTTTCGAGAAGGGCAACAAGATGGCCGAGGAGCTCGACTACATTCCGATGCCGGACTCTGTGGTCAAGATGATCGAAAAGACCTGGTCTGCCGATATCAAAAGCTGAGTGTATTTCCGGAGGAGAGGCCTGCCGCCATCCTCCGGGCCACTTTTAGTGGACCCAGATCAATGGATCGTGGGGATCGATGCCACACCGTCTGAGTACAAATTCAGTAAAGCAAGAGGGGATTGGCGTGGCAGACATGGCCGTTCAGAGCGACGTGATGGAAGCCGCCGGACCTTACGATCGCGCCAGAGCGCTAAGCGCTTTCAAATTCGGTGATGTCACATTCTACTGGATCACGCGCGCCTGCGCGATTTCGGTCCTCCTCATTCTCGGCGGCATTATCGTCTCGCTGATTGCGGGCGCTTGGCCCGCAATGAAAGAGTATGGGTTTTCCTTTCTGTTCACCTCGCGCTGGGCGCCTTCCAACGACCCGCCGGTGCTCGGCGCGCTCGGCCCGATCTATGGCACGCTGGTCACCTCCGTGATCGCGATGATGATCGCCATTCCGGTCGGGCTCGGCATTGCCGTCTTTCTAACCGAACTTTGTCCACAATGGCTGCGCCGCCCGATCGGCATTGCCGTGGAATTGCTCGCGGGCATCCCGTCGATTATCTACGGCATGTGGGGTTTCTTCGTGCTCGGCCCGTTCATGGCCGATAGTTTTCAGCCCTTTGTGATCAAGGTGTTCGATGGTGTCCCAATTCTCGGCACCATCTTCGCCGGTCCACCGTCTTATCTTAGCCTGTTCAATGCATCGTTGATTTTGGCGATCATGGTGCTGCCGTTCATCACCGCGATTTCGGTCGATGTGTTCAAGACGGTGCCCCCGGTGCTCAAGGAAGCCGCCTACGGCGTCGGCTGCACCACTTGGGAAGTCGTCCGCAACGTTGTGATCCCCTACACCCGTGTCGGTGTCATTGGCGGCATCATGCTGGCGCTGGGCCGCGCGCTCGGCGAAACTATGGCGGTGACCTTCATCATCGGTAATGCTTTTAAGATTACGGGTTCGGTGTTTTCTCCGGGCACTACGATCTCCGCCGCGATCGCCTCGGAATTCGCTGAGAGCGATGGCTTGCATCAATCCGGCCTGATCCTCCTCGGACTGCTGCTGTTCGTGCTGACGTTCTTCGTTCTGGCGGCTGCGCGGCTGATGTTGATGCGGCTAGAAAAGAAAGGAGGGAATTAGGATCATGAACCCGATTTACGCACGCCGCCGCCGCGTCGACGTCATCGTCAAGTTCCTGTGCCTCGGCGCCGCGATTTTTGGCGTGACATGGCTGGCACTGATCCTGTTCACGCTGTTCTATAACGGCCTAGCCGGTCTCAACCTAACCATCTTCACCCAGGATACGCCGCCGCCGGGCTCGACCGATGGCGGCCTGCGCAATGCGATCGTCGGCTCGATCATCATGACCGTGATCGGCGTTGGCATCGGCGCGCCGCTCGGCCTGTTCGCCGGCACTTACCTTGCCGAATACGGCCGGAACGACAAGCTCACCTCGGTGATCCGCTTCATCAACGATATTCTGTTGAGCGCGCCCTCTATTATTATTGGTCTGTTCGTCTACGGCGCGATCGTGGTGCCGATGGGTGGCTTCTCGGCTTTTGCCGGTTGCCTCGCGCTCGCCGTGATCGTGATCCCCGTGGTGGTGCGCACCACCGAGGACATGCTGCTGCTAGTGCCGAATCCGCTGCGTGAGGCGGCATCGGCACTCGGGCTGCCGCGCTCGCTGGTCATCAAGCGCATTGCCTATCGCGCGGCGCGCGCCGGCCTGATCACCGGCGTGCTGCTGGCCACCGCCCGCGTCGCCGGCGAAACTGCGCCGCTGTTGTTCACAGCCCTTTCGAACCAGTTCTTCAGTCTCGATTTGACCAAGACGATGGCCAACCTGCCGGTCACTATCAACAATTTCGTGCAGAGCCCCTACGCTTACTGGAAGCAACTCGCCTGGAGTGGGGCGTTGATTATCACCTTGACCGTACTCGCCCTGAATATTGGCGCGCGCATTCTCGGCGCCGAGAGGATCGCAAAATGAACAATTTTTCCGTATCCGTGAGTAGCTCGACTGGATCTGTGCCGCCGGTGGCGATGCCGGATGCGCCCGCCAAGGTCACCGCGCGTGGCCTCAATTTTTACTATGGCGAGCACCATGCGCTCAAGAACATCAACCTCGTGCTCGGTGCCAACCGCGTCACCGCCTTCATCGGACCGTCCGGCTGCGGCAAGTCGACCTTGCTGCGGATCTTCAACCGGATGTACGATCTCTATCCCGACCAGAAGGCAACTGGTCAGCTGATGCTCGACCAGACCAACGTCCTTGACCCCAAGCTCGATCTCAATCTGCTGCGGGCCCGCGTCGGCATGGTGTTCCAGAAGCCGACGCCGTTCCCGATGACGATCTACGAAAACATCGCCTTCGGCATCCGCTTGTACGAGAAGATCTCGAAATCCGAGATGGACGGCCGCGTCGAAAAGGCGTTGCGTGGTGGCGCACTGTGGAACGAGGTCAAGGACAAGCTGAACGCCTCCGGTCTCAGCCTCTCCGGCGGCCAGCAGCAGCGGCTCTGTATCGCGCGCACGGTCGCGGTACGGCCGGAAGTGATATTGTTCGACGAGCCCTGTTCGGCGCTGGACCCGATCTCGACCGCCAAGATCGAGGAACTGATCCAGGAACTGGCGGAGGACTACACCATCGCAATCGTGACGCATAATATGCAGCAGGCGGCGCGCGTCTCGGACAAGACCGCCTTCATGTATCTCGGCGAGCTGATCGAGTTCGACGACACCAACAAGATTTTCACCTCGCCGAGCGATCGACGTACCCAGGACTACATCACCGGCCGGTTCGGCTAGAGCATGATCCGGAAAAGTGGGAACCGGTTTTCCGGAGAGATTATGCTCAAAAAAGGAAATGAAATCATGATCCGGCTCAAACCGGATCATGATTTGAGGAGATAGGTTATGGCTTCTGAACATACCGCCAAGGCGTTTGACAGCGACCTGCAGGAACTGACCCGCCTTGTCGCCGAGATGGGTGGCCTTGCAGAACGCATGATCACCGAATCCGTCGACGCGCTGATCCGCCGCGACATAGCGCTCGGCAAGCGCGTGGTCGCATCCGATGCCAACATTGACCGTCTGCAGCACCTCATTGAGGAACGCGCGGTACTGACGATTGCGCGCCGCCAGCCGATGGCGGTGGATTTGCGCGAAATCGTCGGCGCCATGCGCGTCGCCACCGATCTGGAACGGATCGGCGACCTCGCCAAGAACATGGGCAAGCGCGTCGCGGCGCTGGAGAACGATTTCCAGCCGCTGAAGCTGATCCGCGGCCTCGAGCACATGACCGATCTGGTGCAGTCGCAGGTCAAGTCGGTGCTCGACGCCTATGCGGCGCACGATCTGCCGGCGGCGATGGCGGTTTGGAAGGGCGACGAGGAAGTCGACGCCATCTGCACCTCGTTGTTCCGCGAACTGCTGACCTACATGATGGAAGATCCGCGCAACATCTCGTTCTGCATCCATCTGATGTTCTGCGCCAAGAACATCGAGCGGATCGGCGACCACGCCACTAACATTGCTGAGACAGTGTTTTACATGATCGAAGGCCAGCAGATGCTGGACAAGCGTCCGAAGGGCGACATGACGACGTTCGCCACGACGGTGCCCGGCAACTAAAGGAACTAAAGTCGATGAATGCACGCATTCTGGTGGTTGAAGACGAAGAAGCGCTTGCCACGCTCTTGCGCTACAATCTTGACGCCGAGGGCTATGAGGTCGAAACTGTCGGCCGCGGCGATGACGCCGATACACGGTTAAAGGAGCGCGTGCCCGACCTGATCGTGCTCGACTGGATGCTGCCGGGTCTCTCCGGCATCGAACTGTGCCGCCGGTTGCGGGCGCGGCCGGAGACCAAGACGCTGCCGATTATCATGCTCACTGCGCGGGGCGAGGAAAGCGAGCGGGTGCGGGGGCTTGCGACCGGCGCCGACGATTACATCGTGAAACCCTTTTCAGTGCCGGAACTGCTGGCGCGGGTAAAAGGGCTGCTGCGGCGGGCGAGCCCCGAGCGGCTTGCCACGGTGCTGACCTATGGCGACATCGAGCTTGATCGTGAAAAACGCCGCGTCGCGCGCTCGGGCCGTCCGATCGATCTCGGACCGACCGAATATCGCTTGCTGGAGTTTTTCCTCGAACATCCCGGCCGGGTCTTCAGCCGCGAGCAGCTGCTCGACTCAGTCTGGGGCCGCGACATCTATATCGACGAGCGCACCGTCGACGTGCATATCGGGCGCTTGCGCAAACTGCTCAACCCTGGCCGCGAGCAGGACCCAATCCGCACTGTGCGCGGCGCCGGCTACGCGCTGGACGACCGGTTTGCGAAGGTAGAGCAATAGGCGAGACGCAGATGGTCGAATCGACAAACGCACCAGCAACCGGGGCGTACAGACCTCCAATTGTCGTAGGAGAGTTCATTCTCGATCGGGATACCATCCGGGTTTGGCGTGGTGAAAAGCCCCTGAGTTTGTCTCTGCGCCAATTCCGGCTGATGGAGCTGTTCATGCAGCATCCCCAGCGACCACTCTCGCGGCGAGAGATAAAGCAAGCGGTCTGGGGAGCGGAATCAACGATTCAGGAAGTACGAGTGGATGTCGAGATTGTCGCTCTTCGTCGTGCGATCGGCGGACGGAGACGGGAAGCGCCCATCCGAACGATCCGTAGCCAAGGCTATGTTTTTGAGCTGCCCAGGCGTCGCATGGCTACCAATCAGAACTTGGTAACTTCCGACGGATCGCCGAGTTAGCTCCTTTCTAAGGTGCTCACACGGGATTCGCGCGCCGTCCAATGATCGCAAATCGGGCACGACCCGAAATATAGTCGATCGCGGCCACCGTCACTAAAATCATGAGGATAATAAAGGCTACATGATCCCAGTTCTGCTGGTTGATCTCGTTGGAAAGATAGAGACCAATCCCACCCGCTCCTACAATGCCGATGACGGTCGCCGAGCGTGTGTTCGATTCGAAGTAGTAGAGCACCTGGCTCTGGATGACCGGCAGCACCTGGGGGACGATGCCAAATCGAATCTGATGCAGTGTAGAACCGCCGGTCGAGGTCACACCGTCGACCGGTTTGGTGTCTGCGGTCTCGATTGCCTCGGAAAACAGCTTGCCAAAAGACCCGACGTCAGAGATGGCGACCGCCAGAATTCCGGCAAATGGTCCAAGCCCCACGACGTTGATGAAGATGAGGGCCCAGATCAAGGTATCGACGCCGCGTATCGTATCGAGGAAGCGACGCGATAGAAAATGCACGATACGTTGGCCAACCACGTTCTTGGCCGCGATGAAGGCCAGCGGAAATGCCAGGATTGCACCAAGCATGGTACCGAGGAAGGCGATGGCGAGTGTTTCGGCGAGGCCCTTGAGATAAAGGTTAAGCAAGTTTCCGGGGCTCGGCGGAAACATAAGGCCGAGGATCACGCCAAGGCGGCTGATACCTGTCACCAGCTTCTCGAACGAGAAGCCGAGCCACACCATTCCGAACAGGAAAAGCCCGACGAGCGCGCCAACGATCGCTATCGTTTGCAGCCGCTGGAACGGCGACGGCCTAAAAATATTTGGATAGGATTGCGCAAGACGAGCCTTGTCGACATCGGCCAGGAGGAGCGAGGTTCGCGACATTATCGATGCTCCTCAAAGCCGAGTAGCCGATGCCGCAAGCGTTCGGTGAGAAGATCGATGACAAATACGGTCGTTATGATCATAAGAAGAATGGCGCTGACGTCGGAGTAGTAGAACTGCCGGATCGAGCTCAACAGCTCCTTGCCGATGCCACCGGCGCCGACAAACCCCATCACCGATGCCTCGCGCACATTTATCTCGAACCGCAGGAGCGTGTAGCTTACGAAGTTCGACGAAACCTGCGGTACGACTGCGAACCGGATCTGCTCTACCCAGGTCGAGCCGGTTGACCGGACGCCATCGACGGGGTTCATGTCGATATTTTCAACGACTTCGGAGAATTGCTTGCCAAGCGCTCCCACGGTGTGAATGGCGACGGCGAGAACACCTGGTATGGGACCAAGGCCGAGCGCGTAGACGAACAGGAGCGCGAATACAATGCCGGGCACTGTTCGGCAGAACTCAAGCGAACGGCGCACGAAGGCACGCGCAATGGTGTTTTTCAGCAAATTTGCGCTCGCAAAGAAGCAAAGACCAAAGGCAACCGTGGCGCCCAGAAAGGTTCCCACATAGGCAACAAGTAGCGTCTCAGCGAGGAGACGGAGCCAGCCGTCCCAGTTCCAAAACCACTCAGCAAAGTCGGCGCTGAAATGAGCGATCCGCAACTTCGGCATGATGTCGTAAAAGTAGCTCCAGAACCTTGGTAGCCCTTCGACGAACTTGCGCAGGTCAACCTCACCACCCCACGCAGCGAGTGCGGTACAGACCACGAGGGCGAAAGCAAAGAGCAAGGCACGGCGGCGCTTGGCGGCTACGGCTGCGCCGTATTGATCGAGGTACGCAGAGGTCTGATGCGTAAGCCGGTGAGGGTAGTTGCTCAACTAATTGTCCTGCCCTGCTTCGCGGGTGGGAGGTTGGTGAACGGCAGCGTGACAATGGCGGCTGATCCTAAGAAGCCACCATCGTCCGCGGCAACTTTAGGACGCTTTTTTCTTTCTCTGCTCGTCCAGCCAGAGGTTCATCTTGACCGACTCCTCGTAGTCTTTGGCGGTCACCTCGACAAAGCCCAGGTCCTTGCCGTCCGAGAGCTTGTCGAATGCGGCCTTGTCCTTCTGGGGGGCATCCACGAAGGCTTTTGCAATCGCTTTCTTTGCATCGTCGGGCATATCGGCCAGATAGGCATACGGCGAACCGGGCAGGAGAGGCGACTTCCAGGCAATCCGGAAATCGTCCTTCTTCACGGGCGATCCGTCTGTCTTTTTTACCATGCCTTTGTTGAGCATGCGCGTCAGGTTCGAATCGTCTTCCGAGTTCCACCAGTTTACGGCGGCATCGACGGTGCCGGCGGCGAGCGCCAGGACAGCGTTCTCATGGCTACCAGTGGTCTGGCCAAGCTTGAAATACCGATCGATTGGGAAGCCTTGCTGAGTCAGGAAGAAGTTTGGCGCCTTGAAGCCTGAAGTCGATTCGACATCAACGAAACCGAGCGTCGTTCCCTTTAAATCCTCAATCGATTTGTATTTGCTGCCGGCGCGCACATACATGACCGAATAATATCCGATCGAGCCATCGCTGTTCTTCGTCGTTACGAACGGAACGACGTTTCCGCCGGACACGGTGTTGGCCCTTGCGTAAGAACCCGGCCCATAAAAGCCGATGTGAATCTGCTTGTTTTTCTGGCCCTCAATGACGGCCGTGTAGTCGCTTGCGACGCGCAGGGTGACTTTCACACCCAGTTCCCTGGTAAGGTAGTTCACGAAGGGCGTGTAGCGGTCAAGCGTGCCGGTGGCATTCTCGGCGGGGACCATCGCGATGACCAATTCCGGATATTTGTCCTTCCAGGACTGAGCCCAGACGGGGGTGGCGAGCAGTGTGAAACCTGCTGTCAGAACGAGCACATTACGACGGTTCAACATTGACCTCTCCCTCATCAATCTGTCGAGAATAATCGACATAACTAGATGACAGAGAGATGACGATTGATCATGTCCCCTTACGTTTCCGCTGTTCGTCCAGCCATAAATTCATCTTGACCGACTCGATGTAGTCTTCCTTGGAGACACGGGCAAAGTTCTCCACCTTCCCGTCGGTTAGCGCGTCGAAGGCGGCCTTGTTCTTCTTTGGGGGGTCAAGGAATACCCGAAGGATAGCTGCCTTAAGATCTTCCGGCATGTCGGCCAGGAGGGCGAAGGGCGATCCGGGAAGCATGGGCGATTTCCAGATCATACGGAAGTCTGACTTCGTCATCGGAGAGCCATCGGCCTTCTTCAGAACGCCTTTGGTGAGCATGCGGGTCAGGTTTGAGTCGTCCTCAGCATTCCACCAGTTGACGGCGGCATCCACGGTGCCACCCGCCAGCGCAAAAATCGCGTTTTCATGGCTGCCGGTGGTCTGGGCAAGCTTGAAAGTCTTCTCAACGGGATAGCCCTGATCGGCCAAAAAGAACGTGGGTGCCTTAAAGCCGGACGTAGATTCGACGTCGACCAGGCCAAGCGTCTTGCCTTTTAGATCATCGAGGGATTTGTAGGGGCTATCGGAGCGGACATACATCACCGAATAGTACCCAATGACGCCACCCGAATTGCGGAGCGTCACGAACGGGATGACGTTCCCACCTGAAACCGTGTTAGCCCGTGCGTAGGATCCAGGCCCATACTGTCCAATATGGATCTGGCGATTCTTCTGACCCTCAATCACCGCGGTATAGTCGTTGGCGATGCCGTGACTTTCACGCCGAGTTCGCTCGTCAGATAATCGGCGAACGGCCCAACGCGCGCCAAGACGCCCGTTACGTTCTCGGAAGGCACCAGCGCCATCACCAGTTCCGGATATTTCTCTTTCCAGGACTGAGCGGCAGCCGGTGTTGCGGCCAAGGCCAAACCGGCCATCAAGACAAACAGAGCGCGGCGCGTCGTCATCGATGCTCCCATCCACAATCTCTCGACGATGATCGACAGATTGAATGACAAGGAGATGACGATTGCAGCTTCGCTCCACGGCGCGCGGGACGGGCGCTCCGATCAAGCCGCCTGCTGCCTCACCGTAAGCGAGGGCGCTGTCGTGGGAAGCAGGAAGGTGATCAACCAGCACGTCGTGAGCATGACGGCCGAGCCGATCAAACAGCCAGTGATTCCGGCAATCTGGTATAGAACGCCCGAAAGGGTAATGCCGAGCAAGCGTCCTGCTGCATTAGCAGCATAGTAAAAGCCAACGTCTTCCGCGGCTTTCTCCGATCCCGCATAAGCAAGAATGAGATAGGAGTGCAGCGAGGAGTTCACAGCGAAGGGCACACCGAAAAGCGCGAGCCCAATGACCAGAACAAGGTCGGGACGCGCGATATCGGTCACATTCATGATCACCGCCAGCATGATCGGCACCGCTGCAAGGATCGCTGCCCACATTCGGGAGGCCGGCACCTCGCGGCTCAAGCCGTCCTCGCTGCGTGACACGAGCGAGGGAGCAATCGCCTGGATACCTCCGTAGGCGATGGTCCATGCCGCAAGGAATGCGCCGACTTGCAGGAACTTCCAGCCATAGGCGTAGAGGCAGACGGGTAAGCCGACCACGAACCAGACATCGCGTGCACCGAACATGAAGATTCGAGCAGCGGCCAACAAATTGACGCCCCGCGTCTTGCCGAACAGCTCCTTCATGGTCTTAGACGATTTGGCCTTGCCCAGTTGGCGCGGCAAGAGCAGCAAGCCGGCGACGAAGATCACGGCAAGCAATGCCGCCATGAGCCACAGTGCGTTCTGGAACCCCACCAAGTCGAGTAGCAGTCCGCCAAGGAAGAAGCCGATTCCCTTCATCGCGTTCTTCGAGCCGGTAAACCAGGCAACCCAGCGGAACAACTGTCCGCTGCCTTCAGCTGAGGTCGCCTTGATCGCCGACTTGGACGCGGTCTTGGTCAAGTCCTTGGCGACGCCCGCTATCCCTTGGCACAGCACCACCCAGGCGACCGACGCAACGGCTCCCCAGCCGGGGGAGAGCATAGAAAGCATGATCAAGCCCGCGATCTGCAGCGTTTGACCGATCGCGAGCATGCGCGGAATGCCGAAGCGCGACGCGAAATATCCCCCGGCCAGATTGGCTGCAATGCCCGCAGCCTCATAAAGCAGGAAAAGAAATGCGAGCGTAAAGGGCGTGTAGCCCAGTCTGAAAAAGTGAAAGAGAACCAGCATCCGCAGCGCGCCATCGACCAGCGTGAATCCCCAATAGGAAGCTGTGACGATCAGATAGCTGCGCGCTGATGTTATCATGGCCCAAGCTCCCGAACGAGGTTCGCAAGGTCAACCATTCGACAGGCATATCCCATCTCGTTGTCGTACCAGGCGTAGACCTTCAACAAGGTTTCGTCCGTGACCATCGTACTCAATGCATCCACGATGGCGCTACGGGAGTCATTGGTGTAGTCGGCGGATACCAGTGGCCGCGTCTCGTAACCGAGAATCCCCGCCAGCACGCTTTCCGACGCAGACTTGAATAGCGCGTTGACTTCTTCGGCGGTTGTCGGCCGGTTCAGCTCGAATACGCAATCCGTCAAACTGGCGTTCAGTACAGGCGCGCGAACAGCATGACCGTTCAGTTTCCCCTTCAGTTCCGGGTAGATGAGCGCTATCGCGGTGGCGCTACCCGTCGTCGTCGGCTGCAATGAAAGCATCGCAGGTCGCGCCCGCCGCAAATCCTTATGGGGCGCGTCAACGACGACGTTCGTATTGGTAGGGTCATGGATCGTCGTAATCTGGCCGTGACGGATCCCGATCGCTTCGTGGACCACCTTAACAACCGGCGCAAGGCAATTCGTTGTGCACGAGGCCGCAGTGAGCAGGCGGTGTTTGGTCGGATCATACAGCTTGTCGTTCACGCCAACGACGATATTTAGTGCGGCGGCATCCTTGACCGGCGCTGCAACGATCACCCGCTTTACGCCGCGGTCGAAATACGCCTGAAGCTGTTCCGGCTTTAGAAACTTGCCTGTACACTCAAGGACAACGTCGCAGCCGAGATCGCCCCAGGGGATATCTCCGGGATTTGCGTGCTCGCTAAAGCCGATGCGAGCTTTATCGATAAGAATGGTCTTCTCGTTGTCGACGCTTATCGGTTTGTTCCATTTCCCATGAATGCTGTCGAATTCGATGAGATGCGCCGTCGCTGCGATTCCGCCCTTCAATTCATTGATGTGGACGATATCGAGCCGGTTTTGTCGGCGGGGGTCAGTCTCCGGCCGAAAAACACCACCCATCGCAGACCTTAGCGCAAGCCTGCCGATACGACCCATTCCGTTAATGCCGACTCTCATAGGTTCTTTCCGATCATGGTGCCAAGCGGACGGTATCGCCGATCTCGTCCAGCCGTGCCTTGAGCGCCATCCGATCAAGTGACGTGAAGGGCAGGCTTGTGAATATCTCAAGCCGTCGCCGGATCATGGCGTACAGCTCGTTGAGCAGGGTGGTGCGTTCCGTCGCCGAACCGCCAAATTGCGCGGGGTCGGGCAGGGGCCACGCCGCCGTCACGAATTGACCGGACAGATCCGGGCAATACTGTCCGTGCGGCGCGTCGCAAAGCGCGATAACGAAATCCATGCGGGGAGCATCAGGGCCTTTGAATTCGTCCCACGATTTGCAGCGTAGATTGGAGGTGTCGTGTCCGAGCACAGTGAGGCGTTCCAGAACCTCCGGTAGGGGCCTCTTCGCTGGCTCTGCCCCTGCGGAATAGCCACGGAAGCGACCCCGCCCGATCTTTTCGAGTAGCGCTTCCGCAATAATCGATCGGGCTGAGTTATGCGTGCAGAGAAACAGCACATTGAACGCAGGCGTCATGAAACTCTCCGGGGCTTCGGTCACATCGGGAAGGGCGGGGTAGCGATCCAAAATGTCGCCGCAAAGCTCTGGTCGACCCCCGCAGCAATCACGGGCCATGAACTCGACCAGTTCGCGAAAACCGCGCAGGTCGGCGCGGTAGTTCATCACTCGACCTTGTCGTTCGACGAGCACAAGGCCGGCACGGCTGAGAACCGCGAGATGTGCCGACATGGTGTTGTGCGGCACCTCGTACATGC
>JACDAG010000837.1 GCA_013695565.1 Bradyrhizobium sp. | reverse complement strand
CCGCCGCCGAGGCACCAGCCCGGCAGCCGCGCGATTACGGGCGCGGGAAAGTTGCGCACGGCTTCGCAGAGGTCGCGCAGCCGGGTGATGAAGGCTTCGGCG
Organism: Bradyrhizobium sp.; assembly: GCA_013695565.1. Lineage (GTDB taxonomy): Bacteria > Pseudomonadota > Alphaproteobacteria > Rhizobiales > Xanthobacteraceae > Bradyrhizobium. The sequence goes on along the minus strand of JACDAG010000837.1, from coordinate 3,756 downwards.
GATTTGGGGTCGAGCTTGGCCATCTCCTTGATGTCGGCGCCGCCGATCATGCTCTTTTCGCTCTGGCCGGCCAGGATCACCGCGCGGATGGTTCGATCATCAGCGAGTTTCTCAAAACCCTCGCGCACGCCGTCGGTGACATCAGAATTCAAAATATTGAGCGAGCCTGCATTGCAGATCGACAGCCGCACCACGCCGCGCGGATCGCGGTCGATGCCGCAATGGGGATTGAGCATTTCCATCGGATTTTTCTCTGTTGGTTTGTAGCGATTGGCGCCACTTCCCGGACAATGCGCTGGGTTGTCAAGGGCAGGCGGGAAGGGGCGTTGCGAAACGCGGTCCTTCGTATAATATTATTATTATCATATAAAAGGAGCCGCCATGACGACGATTGATGCCGCCGACCTGTTCTCATCAGCCACGCGCCGGGAGCGTGTGGTGGACTGGCAGGCGCCGGGGCCGGCCGCGAAGGCCGCCGCCGGGATGACGGGCTTGGAGGCGATGTGCGCGATCCGCGACGGCGTGCTGCCGGAACCGCCGATGGCGCGCCTGATCGATTTCCGGCTTCGGGTCGCCGAACCCGGCCGGATCGTGATGGAACTGGAGCCGCATGAAAGCCTGGAAAATACCATCGGGCTGTTGCACGGCGCGACCGCGGCGGCACTGCTCGACACCGCCATGGGCTGCGCGATCTCGACCATGCTGCCGGCCGGGCAGGGCGCGGTGACCCTCGATCTGAAACTGACTTACTTGCGGCCGCTCTCGGTCAGGTCGGGCAAGATCTCGGCCGAGGGCAAGATCATCAAGCTCGGCCGCCAGACCAGCTATACCGAAGGTTTCGTCCGCGATGGTGCCGGCAATCTTGCGGTGCACGCGACCGCCACCTTCTCGATGATCGGCGAGGGCCCAAAAGCGAAATAAGCGAAATAGATGCAGCTTTTTCCGCGCGCAGCTGCTATTATATGACTGCAAACATCTAATGGTTATGGGATCACGATGCGCTATTCCAAGGAGCACAAGCAGGAAACCCACGCGCGGATCGTGAAGAAGGCATCAGTGCGGCTTCGCGAGAAGGGTGCGCATGGCATCGGCGTCGCCGACCTGATGAAGGAGGCCGGCCTGACCCATGGCGGCTTCTACGCGCATTTCGATTCCCGCGAGGCGCTTGTCATCGAGGCCTTTGCCTATGCGATGGACCGCTCGACCGAGCGCTGGCGCAAGGTCGCCGAAGAGACACCGGCGGACAAGCGTCTGGCGACCATCGTCGAAAACTATCTGACGCCGGTCCATCGCGACGATCCCGGCCATGGCTGCGCGGTTCCGACGCTGGGCGCCGAGATCGCCCGCGAAAGTCCGAAGACGCGGAAAGCCTTTGCCGCCAAGCTGGAGGCGATGATCGACATGATGGCCGATCAGATTCTCGATGTGCCGCGCAAGTCCGCGCGCAAGCAGGCGGTGGCGGCGCTGGCCACCATGATGGGCACGCTGGTGCTGTCGCGGATCGCCGGCAATGGCGAGTTTTCGGATGAGATTTTAGCCGCCGGGCGCGAGGCCGTGGTCGCTCGCGCGGCGGCAGCGAAGAAGCCGGTGGCGAAGGCGAAGGCGAATTAGAGCGACATCCACCGGCACCGTAGGGTGGGCAAAGCGCAGCGTGCCCACCATTCCAGGTGAACGGTGGATAGATGGTGGGCACGGCGCGTGCGCGCCTTTGCCCACCCTACGAATTACCGGCCGCTGAACAGCGCGCGCTCGTTTTCCACCGTTTCATAGATGTAGTCGGCCACCGCACGTATCCGCGCCAGATCCTTGCTGTCGGCGTGCATCAACAGCCAGAACGTGCGCGAGATCGTGATCTCGTCCGGCAGCACCGGACGCAACTCCGGATGCGCAGATGCCATGAAGTGCGGCAGTACGGCGATGCCGAAGCCGGCGATGGTGGCGTTGAGCTGGGCGATCAGATTGGCGCTGCGGAACTTGGCGGAAATCTTTGGCGAGACCTGCGGTAAATAATCCAGTTCCGGTGTGAACAGCAGTTCCTCGATGTAACCGACGAAACGATGCGCCGCGAGATCGCTGCGCGCGGTGATTTTGGGCGAGCGGTCGAGATAAACAGGCGCGGCATAAAGTCCGAGGCTGTAATCGAGCAGCTTGCGCCCGAACACCCGGCCTTCCTTCGGCATGGTCAGGCTGATCGCAATATCGGCCTCGCGCTTGGACAGGCTGAACAGCCGGGCGGTGGCGACGAGCTGCAGATCGAGATCGGGATAGCGCTCAACGAATTTTACGAGGCGCGAGGCCAGGAAGTGGCTACCAAAACCGTCGGGCGCCCCGATCCGGACCGTGCCGGTGAGATGGGCACGGGAGCCGCCGACCGCCTCCTGGTTGGCGACGATGGTCGATTCCATCGCCTCGGCGCTGTCGGCGACGCGCTGGCCGGCCTCGGTCAGCAAATAGCCGGTCTTGCGCCGATCAAACAGTTTTGCGGAAAGATGCCGTTCCAGCCGGTCGACACGCCGGATCACTGTGGCATGATCGACGCCGAGCTGCTTTGCGGCAGCGGATACCGTTCCGCCGCGCGCGATGGCCAGCAGAAACCGGAAGTCATCCCAATCGATCGTACCACCGCCTTGATCCAGCATTTCCGCACATCTATGGTGCAATTTATCGCACTTGTATCCTAGGAAATGCAGGTCAAAAAGACTTCTAAAGCGAACTAACCGGGTTTAGGGAGAAGATTCATGCGTTCAATCGGACATTTCATCGGCGGCAAAGAGGTCAAGGGCACGTCGGGCCGGACGGCCGACGTATTCGAGCCGATGACCGGCGACGTCCAGGCCAAGGTGGCGCTGGCCTCCAAGGCCGAGGTTCGGGCCGCCGTCGAGAACGCCAAGGCCGCCCAGGTCGAGTGGGCCAACACCAACCCGCAGCGCCGCGCGCGCGTGATGATGAAATTCGTCGAACTGGTCCAGCGTGATTACGACAAGCTCGCTGATTGCCTTGCGCGTGAGCACGGCAAAACCGTTCCCGACGCCAAGGGCGATATCCAGCGTGGACTTGAAGTCGCGGAATTCGCCTGCGGCATTCCGCATCTGATGAAGGGCGAATACACCGAAGGCGCCGGCCCCGGCATCGACATCTATTCGATGCGGCAACCGCTCGGCGTCGTCGCCGGCATCACGCCGTTCAATTTCCCGGCGATGATCCCGATGTGGAAATTCGCGCCCGCGATCGCCTGCGGCAACGCCTTCATCCTCAAACCGTCGGAGCGCGATCCCGGCGTGCCGATGATGCTGGCGGCCCTGATGATCGAAGCAGGCTTGCCCGCCGGGGTCCTCAACGTCGTCAACGGTGACAAGGAAGCGGTCGACGCCATCCTCGACGATCCCGATATCAAGGCGATCGGCTTCGTCGGTTCGACGCCGATTGCGCAGTACATTTATGAGCGCGCCGCGCAGACCGGCAAGCGCTGCCAGTGTTTTGGCGGCGCCAAAAACCACGCCATCGTGATGCCCGATGCCGACATGGATCAGGCTGTTGATGCCCTGATCGGCGCCGGCTACGGCTCGGCCGGCGAGCGCTGCATGGCGATTTCGGTCGTGGTGCCCGTCGGCAAGACCGCCGCCGACCGCCTTGATGTCGCGGTCGTCCAGGATCGCGTCGACCGCCTCCTTGTCGCCGTTGACCACGTTGAGAATGCCCGGAGGCAAGCCGGCTTCGATCATCAGTTCGGCGAGCCGCATCGGCACGCCGGGGTCG
>JACDAG010000794.1 GCA_013695565.1 Bradyrhizobium sp. | reverse complement strand
CCCCAGCACCTGACGGGCGGCGGCGATGTTGGTCGGGTGCAGCTCGGAAGCGGCCGCAAACGCCTTCACGGTTGCGTCATCGCGCATGACGAAATCGAGCACATTGGCCAGAAATTGGGGGTCGGCGGCGGCGGTCCGCAGCGTCTCCGGGCCAATTCCGCTTTCGGCCAGAAACAGGCACAACCGCTCGGGATCGGCGGCAATGAAGGTCAGCGCCTGAACCGCAACGATTTCAGCTACTTCCCGGGGGTTGTGAACAGGCTTTTTCAACAGACCGTTTGCCTTTCCGTTAACTTATGGTCTCTAATTTGGGGACCATCATGCCCGAGTCTGCGGAATGTGTTCAAGCAAGTGGAAACCGCTTCGCGAAAAGATGGCACATGAGTTTAACGGGTTAGAGCGAATCTGGCGCTAGTTTGATTTCACTTGTCGACAAGTCCGGAGGCGGTGCGGATGCACCGAATGGCGGACCTGTTCTTGAAACGAGTCCTTGGAATAAGGGAGGGACGGGATGGCCAAAACCGTCCTGATCGTGGAGGACAACGAGCTCAACATGAAGCTCTTTCGCGACCTGTTGGAAGCGCATGGCTATCAGACCTCGGGCACCAGCAATGGATTCGAGGCGCTCGATCTCGTTCGCAAGCTGCGCCCCGATCTGATCCTGATGGATATCCAGCTGCCGCAGGTTTCCGGCCTCGAAGTGACGCGCTGGATCAAGGACGATCCGGAACTGCGCGCGATACCCGTGGTCGCGGTAACGGCTTTCGCCATGAAGGGCGACGAAGAACGTATCCGCGAAGGCGGCTGCGAGGCGTATCTGTCAAAACCAATTTCGGTCGGCAAGTTTATTGAAACCGTACGGCGTTTTATTGGGTAGTGGGAGTGAGTTTCGATGTCTGCGCGTATCCTGGTCGTCGATGATGTTCCCGCCAACGTCAAACTGTTGGAAGCCCGTCTGTCGGCCGAATATTTCGATGTGCTGACCGCGAGCAACGGCGCCGAGGCGCTGGAGGTCTGTTCGCGCGCTGAATGCGACATCATCCTGCTCGACGTCATGATGCCCGACATGGACGGCTTTGAGGTTTGCCGCCGGCTGAAGTCCAATCCGGCCACGCATTTCATTCCGGTGGTGATCGTCACCGCGCTCGACAGCCCGGCCGACCGCGTCCGCGGCCTCGAGGCCGGCGCCGACGATTTCCTGACCAAGCCGGTGTCCGACGTGGTGCTGATCGCGCGCGTCCGTTCGCTGACGCGGCTGAAGATGATGACCGATGAGCTGCGCATGCGCGCTATCACCTCGCTCGAAGTCGGCATGGAAGCGCCCGCGGTGGCCGACAAGGGAATCGGCGGCCGCATCCTGCTGGTCGACGACCGCCCGTCGTCCTACGAGCGGCTGGCGCCGCTGCTTTCCGCCGAGCACACCGTCGACGTCGAGGCCAATCCGGCGGAAGCGCTGTTTCATGCCGCCGAAGGCAATTACGACCTGCTGATCGTCTCATTGAGCCTTGAAAACTACGACGGCTTGCGGCTGTGCAGCCAGGCGCGCTCGCTGGAACGGACGCGCCAGGTGCCGATCCTCGCGATCTCCGACGCCGACAACAATGCGCGGCTGCTGCGCGGGCTCGAGATCGGCGTCAACGATTACCTGCTGCGCCCGGTCGACAAGAACGAATTGCTGGCGCGCGCGCGCACCCAGATCCGCAAGCGCCGCTATACCGATCATCTGCGCGACAACGTGCAGAATTCGATCGAAATGGCGATCACCGACGCGCTGACGGGCTTGCATAACCGCCGCTACATGGAAAGCCATCTGGCAACATTGGCCGAGCAGGCATCGAGCCGCGGCAAGCCGCTGGCGCTGATGATCCTCGACATCGACTTCTTCAAGGCCATCAACGACAATTACGGCCACGACGCCGGTGACGACGTGCTGCGCGAATTCGCGGTGCGGATCCGCAAATCGATCCGCGGCATCGATCTCGCCTGCCGCTATGGCGGCGAGGAATTCGTCATCGTGATGCCGGAGACCGACCTGCACGTCGCCGGCATGGTGGCGGAGCGTCTGCGCCGTTCGATCGCGGGCGAACCGTTCGCGGTTCACAAGGGCACAAAACGCATCGAGGTCACGATCTCGATCGGGCTCTCCACCATGGAGCGCAAGGGCGAGGCGGTCGCCGACGTGCTCAAG
>JACDAG010000782.1 GCA_013695565.1 Bradyrhizobium sp. | reverse complement strand
AGACCCGCATGCATTCCCCGTTCGAAACCACACCGGCCGCCTCGGCGATCCCGATCACTTTCGCCACCAAGACGACATGGGCTGCGATCAGCAAAACACTCCCGGCACAGGCCCAGCAATTTGCACTGGCCAACGACTTCACTGCCAAGCCCGGCAAATGCCTGACGCTGCCCTCGCCCGATGGACAGATCGCGCATGTGATCTTCGGTCTCGAGGAAGAAACCAGCAAATCCCGCGACCTGTTCCGGCCGGGCGCGCTGCCCGGGCTGCTGCCCCCTGGCGTCTATCGCTTTGCCAATGCGCCGCACGACACGCGTCTCGCCACGCTGGCCTTCGCGCTCGGAAGCTACCGCTTCGGCCGCTATCGCAAGACCGAAAAGCCCGACGTGCGGCTGGTGCCGCCTGACGGTGTCGATATCGCTGACATCGTGCGGATGGCGGAGGCAGCCTCGCTGGCGCGCGACCTCATCAACACGCCGTCGAACGACATGGGACCGGAAGAACTGGCGTCGGCCGCCGAGCAACTCGCAGGCCGCTATGGTGCAAGCTTCAACGCGATCGTCGGCGACGAACTGGTGCGACAGAATTTTCCGTTGATCCATGCCGTTGGCATGGCGTCGACGCGCGCGCCCCGGCTGATCGATATCGGCTGGGGCAATCCCGCTGACCCTAAGGTGACTTTGGTCGGCAAGGGCGTGTGCTTCGATACCGGCGGCCTCGACCTGAAGCCCTCCAGCGGCATGCTGATCATGAAGAAGGATATGGGCGGTGCCGCCAACGTGCTGGCGCTGGCCCAGATGGTGATGGACGCCAAGCTGAAAGTCCGATTGCGGGTGCTGATCCCCGCGGTCGAGAACGCGGTCGCCGGCAACGCCTTCCGCCCGCTCGACATCTTCAAGTCGCGCAAGGGGCCGACGGTGGAAATCGGCAACACCGATGCCGAGGGCCGGCTGGTGTTGGCCGACGCGCTGGCGCTGGCCGACGAGGAAAAGCCCGATCTCCTGGTCGATCTGGGAACGCTCACCGGGGCCGCGCGCGTCGCGCTCGGTCCGGATTTGCCGCCCTTTTACACCAATGACGAGAAGCTGGCGCAGGACGTCGCCCGTTTCGCCAAAGGGGAGCAGGATCCGTTGTGGCGCATGCCGCTGTGGCCGACTTATGACTCATGGCTGGATTCGAAAGTCGCCGACATCAACAACGCGCCGTCGGGCGGCTTTGCCGGCTCGATCATTTGCGCGCTGTTCCTGCAGCGCTTCGTCACCGACGCCAAAAGCTGGCTGCATGTCGATATCTACGGCTGGACGCCATCGGCAAAACCCGCGCGCCCCGAAGGCGGCGAATGCCAGGCCGCGCGCGCGATCTACAAATTGCTGAGCGAACGCTATGGATGATCCGCGCCTGACTCCGGCACGCCCCGACCTCGCCGCCAAATATCTCGAAGGCAAGGTCAAGGCGGCGCGCTTTGTGACCGGCGAGGAATTCTCCGTGATCGACGCCATCGCGCCGTTGCGCGAGGCGCCGGCCGCGGACGCCGCGCTGCTGACGCAGGCACTGAAGGGCGAACGGGTCACGATCTACGACCGCAACGGCGAAGGCTTTGCCTGGGGGCAATTGAACAGCGACGGCTATGTCGGCTGGATCCCCGATGCCTCGCTCGGCAAACCCGCCCATGCGCCCACGCACAAGGTCACGGCATTGCGGACCTTTGCGTTTCCGGCCGCTTCGATCAAGCAACCGCCGCTCGACACGCTGTCGATGGGAGCACTGGTCACCGTGGCGCGCGAAGACGGCGCGTTCGCCGTCACGCGCGAGGGCTGGTACCTGCCGCGCCGGCACGTCGGCAGCCTCGATGCGATCGAGCAGGATTTCGTCGCGGTCGCCGAACGCTTCATCGGTACGCCCTATCTGTGGGGCGGCAAGAGCAGCCTCGGGATCGATTGCTCCGGCCTGGTGCAGATCGCGCTCAACGCCGCCGGCACCGGCTGCCCGCGCGACAGCGACATGCAGCAGGATGGCCTCGGCCGGGCGCTATCGCCTTCGGAAATGAAGAAGCTGCAGCGCGGCGACCTGATCTTCTGGAAGGGCCATGTCGCGATCGTGCGTGACACCAGCACCATCGTTCATGCCAACGCGCATCACATGGCAACGGCGGTGGAAAGCACGGTCGAGGCCATCGCCCGTATCAAGGAAGCGGGCAGCGACGTCACGTCGATCAAGCGGCTGGTGTGAGGTTCGAGGGGGCGCGGCCGTACCGCTCCCATCGGGAGGGCAGCAACCGCCGGGCTCAACACAAAATATCGAAAACAACCCCATGCAAAGTAACGAACGGCCGGATTTTAGGTATTTTAATACCTTTATGGTCCATCGCCGCGGCCCTGCCTGAGCGCGCTCTGCGCTAAACCTCGACCGTCCCATCCGGCACAGCCTCGATCCGGAACGCGGCGGCGAACAGCGCGCGGGTGTAGTCGCTCTGCGGATTCTTGAACAGCTCGGCAGCCGGCCCCTTCTCCACCACCTTGCCGTGACGCATCACGATCAGATGGCTCGCCAATGAGGCGACCACGCGCAAATCATGCGAGATGAACATGTAGGTCAGGTCGCGCTTGCGCTGCAGCTCGCGCAGCAAATCCACCATCTGCGCCTGGAACAGCATGTCGAGCGCGCTGGTTGGCTCGTCCAGCACGACGAAATTCGGCTCCAGCACCACCGCGCGTGCGATCGAGATGCGCTGACGCTGGCCGCCGGAGAATTCATGCGGATAGCGGAAGCGCGTCTTGGGATCGAGGCCGACGTCCCTGAGCGCCTTGACCACGCGCGTCTCGCGTTCCTCATAGGTCAATTTGGGCTGATGCACGGTCAGGCCCTCGGCGATGATGTCGCCGACCGACATACGCGGGCTGAGCGCGCCGAACGGATCCTGAAACACGATCTGCATGTCGCGGCGGAACGGCAGCATCGCCTTGAAGCGCAGGCCCTGAATATCCTTGCCGAGAAACACGATCGAGCCATCAGACGAAATCAGCCGCAGCAGTGCCAGCCCCAGCGTGGTCTTGCCGGAACCGGACTCGCCGACGACGCCGAGCGTCTCGCCCTTGCGCACCGCGAGGCTGACCCCGTCCACCGCTTTGATGTGATCGACCGTCCGGCGCAGCAGGCCACGCTTGACCGGAAACCAGACCTTCAGATTATCCGCCGACATCACCACCGGCGAATCGGGACGCGGCGGCGCCGGGTCGGGCTTCGGCTCGGCCGCCAGCAAGGCGCGCGTGTAAGCGTGTTTCGGCGCCGTAAAGACCTGTTCCACCGGCCCCTGCTCGACGATCTTGCCGCCGTTCATGACGCACACGACGTCGGCGATGCGGCGAACGATGCCGAGATCATGGGTGATGAACAGCATGCTCATGCCGAGCCGCGTACGGATCTCGGCCAGCAGCGCCAGGATCTGGGCCTGCACCGTGACATCGAGCGCGGTGGTTGGTTCGTCCGCGATCAACAGGTCCGGCTCGTTGGCGAGCGCCATCGCGATCATCACGCGCTGGCGCTGGCCGCCGGACAATTGGTGCGGATAGCTCTGCAGCCGCCGTTCCGGATCGGGAATGCCGACCTGGGTCAACAGTTCGAGCGTGCGCGCCCGCGCCATTGCGCCGCGGATGCCGCTGTGCAGGGAAAGGATTTCGCCGATCTGCGCCTCGATCGTATGCAGCGGATTGAGCGAGGTCATCGGCTCCTGAAAGATGATCGAGATGTCGTTGCCGCGGATTTCGCGCATCTCGTTCTCGGCTGCGGTCAACAGATCGCGGCCGCGGAAGTGGATGCTGCCGGAGGGGTGCGACGCGGTCGGATAGGGCAGCAACCGCAGCACCGATAGCGCGCTGACGGATTTTCCCGAACCGGATTCGCCGACCAGCGCCACGCATTCGCCGCGCCGGATCGAAAACGAGACATGATCGACCGCAAGACTGTCGCCGAACGCCACCGAGAGGTCGCGGACATCGAGCAAAGGCTGGTTGATGGCGTCCATTACTTCATCACCTGGCGATGCTGTCTTCCCCTCCCCCCACGCGACCTTGCGCGTGGTGGGGAGGGGTCGGGGGTGGGGGGT
>JACDAG010000780.1 GCA_013695565.1 Bradyrhizobium sp. | reverse complement strand
CATCTGGGCCCGGCAAGGTTATCTCGCCATCCTGGTCGACGGCTTCGGTCCCCGCGGTTACCCAAACGGTTTTCCTCGCTTCAGTTACGACTCCCGGCCCGACGAATTGAATGAAGTCACGGTGCGTCCGCTCGATGCCTATGGCGCGCTGGCGTATTTGCGGACCCGCAAGGACGTCGTCGCCGACCGGATCGCGTTGCAGGGCTGGTCCAACGGCGCCAGCGCCACGCTCGCCACGATGTCGGTGACCGCCCCCGGCCTATCAGCGCCGACGTCCTCCACTGGTTTCCGCGCCGGATTGGCGCTCTATCCGGCCTGCGGCTTGAAGGGGCAATTCGCCGACGGGATCAAACCTTACGCGCCCGTGCGCGTGTTTCACGGATCGGCCGACGAGGAAACCTCGCCGCGCCGCTGCGCCGACCTGGTTGCCAAAAGCCAGGCGCTCGGCGGCGACATCCAGTTCCAGCTCTATCCCGGCGCAGAGCATGGCTTCGACGATCCGAGCCCCTCGCGCCAGGACGACGAGGCCAATGCGTCCGCGACCCGCGATGCGGTATCGCGTGCGATTGCATTTTTTGGAAGCGTGTTGAAGCCGTAGCGCTTTGCATGGAAAGCCGTAGGGTGGAGAGAGCGACTGGAGCATGTTTGAAATGAGCGTACCCTCGACCAACCCCAGACATTGGAACGTCGGCCTCGTCGGCTATGGTGAAGTCGGTCGCATTCTTGCCGAGGACCTGCGCAAGCAGGACGTGAAGGTCGTGGCCTACGATATCAAGCTGCGCAGCGACCAGACCGGCGCCGCCTTGCGCGATCACGCCGCAGCCCATGGCGTTGCGCTGACGGCATCGCATGCCGACCTCACCGCGCAATCCGAATTCATCGTTTCCGCCGTCACGGCAAGCCAGGCCGTCCCGGTCGCACAGGCCTGCGCGCCGGCCGTGAAGCAAGGCGCATGGTTCCTCGATTTCAATTCGGCCTCGCCGGGCGCCAAGCAGCGTGCGGCCAAGCTGATCGACGGCAAGGGCGGCCGCTATGTCGAGGGCGCCGTCATGACCTCGATCCCGCCAAAGCGCATCAAGGTGCCCCTGCTGCTCGGCGGCGCCGGCGCCGGCGAACTCGCGCCGCTGCTGGTCGAACTCGGCTTCGATGCCAGGATGGCGAGCGATAAGCTGGGCGTCGCTTCGGCGGTCAAGATGTGCCGCAGCGTGATGATCAAGGGCCTCGAGGCGATGGTGATCGAGAGTTTTACCACCGCGCGCGCCTATGGCGTCGAGGATGCGGTGCTGGCCTCGCTCAGGGAAACCTTTCCCGGCATCGACTGGGAAAAGCAGGGCGCCTATTTCTTCCAGCGCGTGATCGAGCATGGCCGTCGCCGCAGCGAAGAGGTTCGGGAAGTGGCCGCGACCGTGCGCGAGGCCGGCCTCACCCCGTGGTCGGCGGAAGGCACCGCCGAACGCCAGGCCTTTATCGCCGATCTCGCCGATGAAGGCCTGTTCGGTGCGAAGGGTACTGAAACCTTTGCCCGCAACGCCGACTGGCGCGTCGAAGCCGACCGCATCCTTGCCGCGGTGAAGCCGAAGCCGGGCAGCTAGAAACTGACGCAGCGCCTCTTGGGCAGTGGCCATGAAACAAAATCGCGAAAACAACCCCATGCAAAGTAAAACCGCAGGGCGGGCGAAACCGCCTTGATGCGTCATAACTATTTGATAATTTTGGATAAATTTTACGCAACCTCGGTCGCGAGGAAGCCGGCGGCGATGCCGCCGATCAAGAGGTATTTCACCGCGTAATAGACCCGCTTGTTCCAGGCCTTCATCGCTTGCCGACCAGCCGCACATGGTAGATCTAGCCGAACGCCCGGTTCAGCCAGCCGACGCGCTCGCCCGCTTCGTTCTGCGTCGTGCTTTCGTTGATGATGTTGCGGCTGACCCAGCGATTGACCGCGGCCATCGCCCGCATGCGCAGGGGACGCTCGACGTCGCAGAACAGGATGATGCGGTCATCGCTGGTGGTGTTCTCGGCGTAGCGCAGATAGGTCTCGTCGAACAGCAGGTCCTCGCCTTCGCGCCACGAGTAATATAAGCCTCGCCGTCGATGAAGATCCGGCATTCGCCCGGCGTCTTCGAGGGTTGCAGAGCTGCTCAAGCCTGCCGAAGGCGGGAGCTGGAGATTCTCGCGGACCTACAATCCGCGTACGAGACCGGCGTCGATCAGCAGCCGGTTGAAGCGTCTGGCTTCCGCGCCATCCTTGCAGGCGTAGAACACACCCTTGCAGCGGAGCATGATGCTCTTCTGCTCCCTGAACGACGGGTCGAGCGGGACGCCGGCGGCTTCCTGGATCACGAGCGGGATATAGGCCGCATCGAGGGTTTCGAGCGCCGACGACAGATCGGGCGGTGAGAAGTTGATTCCGTCCAGCGCATAATAGGTTGAGAAATAACGCGGATCGGCGGCCATCAGGCGTTGCGCCAGCAATTTGCGGTCGATCCCGGGTTCGAGCATTTTCTGCGAGATCGCCGGCTGATGATCGCCGAAGCGCAACACCAGAAACGACTGGTCCGGATAGTCGCGCGCCAGCCGTGCGGTGAAATCGCGATAGTCCTTCGCCGTCATGCTCTGGCGGCGAATATATTCGTCGATCTCCGCCGTGTTGCCCGGCGGCGTCCAGTCCGGCGTCAGATCGGGCCGGTAGACATTGGTCCAGGGAAAATGATTGGCCGTGAGATACACGAACATGAAGACCGGCGATTGCGACGGCTGCTGGTCCGCAAACGCCTTCATGGCCTGATCGAAATAGAATTTGTCGGGCTGCATGTCCTCGTCGACGCCCATGTCCGCCATGTCGATGAAGCTGATGACGCCGACGCCTTTCTGGAACGCCCGCGCGCTGAGGAAGTCGCCATAGGTCGGATAGAGCGAGACGGTCTTGTATCCGCAACGCTGCAGCGCCAGCGGCAAGCCGCGCCCGATGCGATTGGCGGTGATGCGCGTGACGTAGAACTTCAGATCGCCGAACGATCGCACCGACATGCCGGTCAGGACATTGAACTCCGTGTACCAGGTCGGGCCGCCGGTCGCCTCGGCGATCATGGTCCGTTGTTTGCCGTCAATGGATTTGAAGTAATCGGAATAGCCCGGCGGCACCTTGACGCCGGGTGCCGCCGAGATGTCGAAACTGGACTCATCGAGCAGCATGATGATGTGCGGCCGCCTTACGGCGGTGTCGCATTTTTCGCCCGATGGCAGCGCCGACCCGGTGGAGGCGAATGCATCCGGGGCCAGCGGGCGTGGACCGTTCGCAGGTGGATCGGCCTCAATCCATCCGGTCGAAGCCAGCCGCGACACCGCCACCACGCCCGAGCGCGCGAGACTGGAAATATGATTGACGCCCTGGAATGGCTCCCACGCTTGCTCCGGCAACGCGATCGACATCGCTGACATCGACAGGGTTGTTGCGGCAAGCACCGCCAACACAAGGCCGCGGCCTGCGCGAAAAGGATCGGCGCGCCAGATCACCCACAACAGGGGAACCGCGGCGACCGCCGCGACGATCAGCTGCGTTCGCAACTGTGGAAACACCGAGAGCAGGAACGAAAACGTATCGCGATCGATGATCAGGAAATCGAGGAACGTCAGGGTCAATTGCAGAATGTCGAACTTGAAGCGCGACAGCACGATCAGCAGCACCACCAGAGCCAGTGCCAGCGTCGCGCAGACGCCCGGCCGCGGCAGCACGAGCAGCAGGAGGCAATTGACAAAGACCCACGCCAGCAGCGACAGCGTGATCGCGAACGGTCCGTATTCGGTGGTGAACAGCACGGCCAGCGCCGCAAGGTGCAACGCGGCGACCACGCCGGCACCGGCGTAGAACCGGACGCCGCGTCGCGCCGTACCGTTGGTCGGACCTGTCGTGGGTTCGACGGAGGCTGTCATGTTGGCCTCCTTTGCGCTTAAAGGTTTTTGACGAAACCAGCGTCGATCAAGAGCCGGTTGAAACGTCGGGCTTCCGCGCCGCCCTTGCAAGCATAGAATACGCCCTTGCAGCGCATCATGATGCCCTTCTGTTCCTCGAACGAGGGATCGAGCGGGATGCCGGCGGCTTCCTGGATCACCAGCGGCAGATAGGCCGCGTCGACGGTTTCCATGACAGCGGGACTCTTCACCGGCTCGAAGTTGATGGCGTCGATCGCATAATAGGTCGTGAAATAACGCGGGTCGTAATTCTCGAATTTCTTGCCGGCAGCGATCTCGTCAATCCCGGGATCGAGAATATGCGACGAGAATTCCGGCTGATGGTCGCCATAGCGCACGATCAGGAACGGCTGCGCCGGGAATTTCTTCGTCAATCCGGCAACGAACGCCGCATAGTCGTTGGTGCTCATGGTCTGCCGGCGCACATATTCATCGACCACGGGCGTGTTGCCGGGCTTCGACCAGGACGGCGTCAGGTCCGGGCGAAACGGCATCTCCCACGGGAAGTGATTGGCGGCGAGGTAGACGTAGATGAATTGCGGATTGGTCGCCGCATTCTGCGACAACAGGTTCAGCGCCTTGTCATAGAAGAAGCTGTCCGGCTCGATGCCCTTGGCGCCGAGATCGCGCGCATCATAGAAGTTCTGGATGCCGGTGGTGGTGTGGAAACTGCGCGCGCTCATGAACGCGCCGTGGGCCGGATAGAGCGAGGTCGTGCTGTAACCGCAGCGGCGCAGCGCCAGCGGCAAGCCGCGCTCGACACGGCCCGCCGCGATGCGGGTCACGAAATAGGAAAACCGGCCGAACGAGCGCGACGAGAGCCCGGCCAGCACATTGTATTCGGTGAACCAGCTCGCCCCGCCACTGCTTTCGGCCACGAACTTGCGCGCCTTGCCGTCGAACGAGTCGAAGTGACGGCCATACCCTGCCGGAACCTTGATGCCCTGGGCCTGCCGGATGTCGAAACTCGACTCGTCATGGACCATGATGATGTGTGGCCGCCGCCCGGCCGGGGCGCATGATTCCACCAGCGGCAGCTTGAGGCGGCCGGCGGCAACCGCGTCGGATTCCATGAAGCCGTAATTGGCGAAATCCGACACCGCGGTAACGCCGGAACGGGCAAATTTGGACAGATAACCGTCGGGATAGTAGCTGCGCCAGGCATCATCGGGCCACGCAAAGGAATATCCAACGAGCGCCGCGAGACAGGCCAGCATGCCCGCCAGCGCCGGCAACCGGCGGATCCGGAACGGATCGAGCCACCACAGCGCATACATCAAGGGAATGGTGACGAGGCCGGCCACGATCACCGACCAGCGCAGGTTCGGAAAGATCGTAAACAGGAATAGCGCGCTGTCGCGATCGATCACCATCAGGTCGACGAAATTCGCGGTCATCTGCACGACGTCGTGCTTGAACTTCGACAGCAGCACCAGCACCACGACCAGCGTCAGCGACAACGCCCCCGACAGCGCGGGCCGGCGCAGCAACGCGATAAAAAGCAGGTTCAGGATGCCCCATGACAGCAGGAAGCCGGTGCGCCCGCCGAAATCGGTTTCGGTCTGGTACATGATGGCCAGCGCGGCGACGTGCGGCGCAGCAACGGCCAAAAGCCGCCAGACGCCGATCGAGGCGATGCCGGCGGCAATTGTCGCAGCAGACGAACCAGGGTTTGGCGCGGGCGCCATGGGCAGGACGCAACACTACCCGGCAAAATTCAAATACCTTGGCTGGCGATGGCCAGGAGGCGCACGACGCAGCCGGAACCTGGGCCGTGTCATGAAAACGTAGTGTAAACGTCATGAACAGGCAATGAATTTGCCGTTGCAGAGCAAAGCTTTAGTGAATTCGGTTCGCGTAGCAGAGGCCGGCGATCGTGCGGCCAATCCGGCGCCTCCCCCTACTAAAGGCGAAGGACCGTTGCCGATGAGGCCCGATTTTGGCCCCTTCTTAGGTCAGGTACCGGACTGACGCCGTTTTCGAGCGGCGTTATTTTTTTGGCATGCCGAGGACTAGACCTGATCCAGAGCTGTTGCCGATCCACCGTCCGCGCTGCCCCGATTGCCGCACGCGGATGCTGACGGTTGCCGTGTCGGCGGGACCGGAAGGGTTCGAGCAACGAAACTACCATTGCCTTAAATGCGCCCACGCCGAAACCAGGATCGAGGCGATCGACTTGCTGGAAGCGAACGCCGTGGGCTGGACAGGGGAAGATTCCGAATTGTTGCTCTCGCGAAAATCCACGCCCGGACCGGACCGCGAAAGCAATTCCCAGTAACAGCCAAAGCATGAGCGCCATGGCCAGACCGATCC
>JACDAG010000778.1 GCA_013695565.1 Bradyrhizobium sp. | reverse complement strand
GGTCTGCCCGGTCATGTAGTCGTTGCCGAGCACCATCGCGACGGCCTGCGCCACTTCTTCGGGCTGCCCCATTCGGCCCAGCGGAATATTGTGCGCCAGATCGGTGCGGCCGCGCATCATGTCGGTTTCGATCAGCGACGGCGCGACGTTGTTGACCGTGATCCCCTCCTTGACCAGCCGCGCCGCATAGCCGCGTGTCAGCCCCTCCATACCGGCCTTGGAGGCGTTGTAGTGCGGGCCGATGGCGCCGGCGCCACGCGCGGCACCGGAGGAGATGTTGACGATGCGGCCCCATTTGCGCGCCCGCATCACGGGCAGTACAGCCTGGGTACACAGGAAGGCCGACTTCAGGTTCACCAATATGGTCTGATCGAAATCGCTTTCGGAGAGGTCGTCGACGCCGCGCACGATGGCAATGCCGGCGTTGTTGACGAGAATGTCGATCGGGCCGAGGTCGCGCGCGACCTGCTCGACCATGGGTGTGACGGCGGCGGATTGCGACACGTCGGCTGCAATAGCGATGGCGCGGCCGCCACCCGCCTTGATCCTGGCGACGACGGCTTCCGCGTCATCCGCGCGCTCGCGATAATTGACCGCAACCGCCGCGCCTGCCTCGGCAAGCGTCACGGCAATCGCCGCGCCGATGCCGCGCGAGCCACCCGTCACCAGCGCGACATGCGCGCTCAAATCCTGTTTCTTCATCGATCCCGTTCCCGTCAGTCGCAAGCGTGGATGGGGACGATATCATTCTCAGGCCACGCCGCTACCCACGCTCTCCAGGAACGCCTTGACGGTTGAGACCATGCCGGTGTTGGTCGCGACATAGCCGGGCAGGCTCGCCACCTCGCGCTGGAACTCGCGGCCCTTCATGATGTCGATGACGCGCCGCATCGGCTCGGTCTCCAGGAACGCGCGCTTGCAGACGAAGAAATAGTCCTCGGTCAGCAGGCGGATGAAATCGAGCCCGAATTGCCGCGCGGCGGCCTCGACGCCGAAAGTCACATCCGCCATGCCGCTGGCGACATAGGCGGCGACCGCCGCATGGGTGAATTCCATCTGCTGGGCGCCGTTGATTTTGGTTTCGTCGATCCTGTGCAGCGCCAGCAATTGATCAAACAGCAGCCGCGTTCCGGAATCATGGTCGCGGTTCACGAAACGCGCCTTGCGGTCGACGATATCCTTCAGCGAAGAGATTCCGAGCGGGTTGCCGCGCTTGACCATCAGCCCCATTTCGCGCGTCACGAAACTGATGACCCGGTCTTCGCGGGGATCGAGCCATTCCTTGCAGGCGCGGATACCCTGCGCCCGCAATTCGCCGCGCGGCAGATGCACGCCGGAGAGATCGCAGGCGCCCTGCGCCAGCGACACCAGCGAATTCTGGTTGCTGACATAGCGCAGGTCGACGCCGATGCCGGGTTCGCGGTCGAGCAGTTCGCGCAGTTTCGAGACCGCAAAGCCATGGCTGGCGTGAACGCGGATCACCGACGGACGCTGGTGCAGAAAGGGCTTGATCTCGGTCGCAAGCTCCTGCGCCAGATTTTCAAGCTGCGGGCCGAGACGCGCCTGCATCCGCTCGCCGGCCCAGACCAGCTTTTCGCCGAACGCTGTCAGCGTCGTGCCCTTGCCGCGATGGGTCTCGACCAGCGGCACACCGAAAAATTCCGACCACTGCTCGACCAGATTCCAGACATGGCGATAGGACAGTTGGGCGTGCGTGGCCGCACTGGTGAGTTTTCCGGTTTTGCGGATTTCGTTGAGAATGCCGAGCATCACCACGGCGGTCTGCGGGCTGCCTTCCTTGTGAAATCGCCAGACGGTTTCGATCTCGATGTGGTGCATGGCAGGTCATACCTATGAACTAGACTGCATATATTCGCGATCCCATAGGCAGATGATATCATATTTACGGCAGCAAATAGCTCCCTAAGTTGGAAGCCAACAAAGGGAAGAAATATGATGTCGATTGCATATGATTATTCCGATAGGGCGATGCCCGCCGTCGCGGCCGCCAAGCCCCGGTTGCTGCTGATCGACGGCCAGCACGTCCCATCCCTCTCCGGGCGCACCTTCAAGACCCTCAATCCGGCCACCGAACAGGTCATCGCCACCGTGGCCGAAGGCAATGAGGCCGATGTCGAGCGCGCGGTTGCCGCGGCCCGCCGCGCCTTCGAAGGCCCCTGGCGCACCATGCGCGCCTCCGAGCGCGGGCAGATCCTGCTTCGGCTCGCGGAGTTGATGAAAACGCACGCCGAAGAAATCGCAGCCCTTGAAAGTCTCGATGCCGGCAAGCCGATTTCGGGCGTGCTGCGACAGGATCTCCCGGCCGCCATCGACACGCTGACCTATTACGCAGGCTGGGCCGACAAGATCCACGGCGAGGTCGTCTCGACGCGAGATGAAGCGCTGACCTACACCATGCGCGAGCCGGTCGGCGTGGTCGCCGCGATCGTGCCCTGGAATTTTCCGCTGATGATCGGGATGTGGAAGCTGGCGCCCGCACTCGCCTGCGGCTGCACCATCGTGATGAAGCCCGCCGAACTGACATCGCTGTCGGCGCTGCGGATCGGCGAGCTGGCACTGGAAGCCGGCCTGCCGCCGGGCGTGCTCAACATCGTGACCGGCCCCGGCCGGGTCGTCGGCGACGCGCTGGTCAATCATCCTGACGTCGACAAGGTCACGTTCACGGGCTCGCCGGGCGTCGGTCGCGGCATCCTGCGCGGCGCGGCCGGCAACTTCAAACGGGTTTCGCTCGAACTCGGCGGCAAATCCGCCAACGTGATTTTCGACGACGCCGATATCGAGGCCGCCAGCAAGGCGGCGGCGTCTGGAATCTTCTTCAACGCCGGACAGGTGTGCTCGGCAGGCTCCCGCGTGCTCGTCCACGAGAAGGTCTACGACGAAGTCGTCGAACGGCTGACGCAGCGCGCCAGGTCAATCCGCATCGGCGATCCCGCCGATCGCGCGACCGCGCTGGGACCGGTGATCTCCGAAAAGCAGATGAAGAGCATCCTCGATTATGTCGATATCGGCCAGAAGGAAGGCGCGATGCTGACGACCGGCGGCGAGCGGGTCGGCGAGCGCGGCTACTTCATCAGCCCCGCGGTGTTCGCCAATGTCGAACACGAGATGCGGATTTCGCAGGAGGAAATCTTCGGCCCGGTCGTCAGCGTCATCAAATTCAGGGATGAAGCCGATGCGCTGCGGATCGCCAACGGGACGGCGTACAGCCTTGCTGCCGGCGTGTGGAGCCGCGACATCGGCCGCGTCCAGCGTTTCGCCAAGAAGGCGAAAGCGGGAACGGTCTGGATCAATACCTATGGCTATACCGACGTGCGGTTGCCATGGGGCGGCGTGCGTGATTCCGGTTTCGGCAGGGAACATGGCTCAGCGGCGATCGAGAATTTTACCGAGCCGAAGGCGGTGTGGATGAATTTGAACGTGTGAGGGTCGTCGAAGGACTGTCGCGTACTTCCCCTCTCCCCTTGTGCAGGGCTGTCCCGGGAAAGGGGTCATGTGATTCAAATGACTCACTTTTGTCTTTTTGAGTCTCGACACTCGATAAATACAAGAAGCTACTGTGCCCCAAGTGTTTGTTGCGACTCGCGAATTTTTT
>JACDAG010000769.1 GCA_013695565.1 Bradyrhizobium sp. | reverse complement strand
CGCTTCAGCCCGCCGGACGGCAGCGGTTGGGCGTTCGCCAGGGCAATCACTGCCAGCAGCGGATTGCCGAGAATACGTGCGCTGTTGCCGCGATCGATGACGCTACCGTCATGCGTCAGCGTGACGGCGAGGTTGTCGAGGTCGAGCTTACGCCAGTCGCGCAATAGAGGGCCGGCGATGAAGGCGCCATTGCCCATGGAGTCCGCAAGCTTCAACAGTCCCGGAGCATTTGCAGGCCAGCGGCTGTCGGCGATTTCCATCGCCGGGACAACGGCCTCGACTGCGGCTTCGATATCGCTGCGGGTATAGGCCTGGTCGCGCGGCGGCAGATCGACGCCCAAAACGAACGCCACTTCGCATTCGAGCAGGGGGACAATAAACTGGGCGGCCGAGAGCAACGCCGGTGCCGCATGCACGAATGGCGAAAGCAGGGCGCCGGCCACCGGGCGGTCGGTCAGATAGTCCCGCTGTTGCTCGACGCCGAGCGCCGTGACCTTCCAGCCGCGCACGCCGTTGCCGGCGCGCGCTGCGAGTTGCGACTGAACCAGGTAGGCCTCGGCGACGTTGCTGACCTTCGTACGCCATGCGTCGACATCAAGCACGCGGATTTCGGCACGGGCGCGAGCCAATTCATCAGCGAGGTCGGCGGACTTATGGGGCATTCGGCCGATCGAGCCCAAGGAATTGCATCATCAAATCGAGCTGGCTGTTGAGCATGTGGATCCCGAAATGGATGGGATGACCGCGCTTCTCGGCCGCAATCAGCAGCGGCGTCATGTCGGGCTTCATCACGACTTCAGCAACCAGCGCCGAAGTATCGACGCTGGCGAGATCGAATGAGTGGCCGTCGTCGGGCGCGAGGCCGAGCGACGTTGCGTTGACGGCGATGTCGTGGCTGCTGGCATCCGCGGTGCCGACCCGGATGTCGATGCCAGGGTAGGCGGCACCGACGTCGATGACCAGCTTTTCGGCCTTTGACCTGGTCCGGTTTTGGATGGTCAGGGCAGCGGCGCCAGCGTCCGCCAGCGCATAGGCAAGAGCGGTGCCGGCGCCGCCGGCTCCGGCCATATAAAATCGTTGGCCTTTGACCTGATGACCTTGCTTGATCAGCCCACTCACGAAACCGCGACCGTCCAGCAGCGTGCCGCTGAAGCTGCCGTCCGCCTCGCGGCGTACCGTGTTGACGACCCTGGTGTGCAAGCCATCGCCTTCGAGCTTCTCGCAAAGCCGGGCCGCGTCCGCCTTATGCGGCGCGGTGACGATAAAGCCGTCGAGATTGGCGATCGACTTCAAACCGGCCCAGCCTCTTGGCAGGTCGTCACGGCCGATATGAATCGGAAGGCAAACCGCGTCGATATTCTGCGCCAGGAAATACTCATTGAACGCCATCGGCGTTCGAACATGCGCGATGGGATCGCCAATAATGGCGTAAAGTCTGGTCGTTCCGGTGATCATGGAGGTCCTTAACTATCTAGTTACATAACATAGAATAAGGCCCGGTATTGTCAACGCTGGCGAAACCCGCCCATTGCGCGCTTCATCTGAGAATGCCCGCAACTAGGGCACTTGCAGACTTGGCGCTGCGTTCGTCCGACTCTAGCTCGAATGTCCGCTTCTGGCGGCGAGTACGGCCGGGTTGGCGGCAACGCCCATACCCCGGAGGAATATCTGGTACTCGACAGCATCGTCCCGCGCGCCCAGGCACTGGCGCTGGCGATCCTCCGAGCGGGCGTCGAATAGTCTGCATGACGGGAGTGGCAAATGCATCATGGTTTGTCCGGTTATTGTCGACCTCCGCAATATCTATTCGCCCGAAGAGGTGCGGCGGAACGGACTTCACCATTGCAGGGTAGTCGGCCAAAGTCGCGTTGGACCAGCGCATTCGCGTTCCGATTCAATCGGAACGGGACTGGCTTTTTGATTTGACAGCTTTTTCCTGACACGAACCGGCCTCCACTTCGCCGGAAGCGGCTCGGACAAGCGTCTCTACTCAACATCGAGAAAGCAGGTGCTTGATCCGCTGCTTGATTATCACCGGGACGAAGCGTCCAAAAATAGTTGCTATGGCAACTAAATGTTTGCCGCAACGACTGGATTGTGCGCCAAAACACGAAATAGCCAAATAGAATTAATAGTTTGGAGCGAGCGTGCGCCGTCGTGCCGGCGGAGCAAAAAAGCTGAGGAAATTACGAATCTGAATGTTCGTTGTTGCGACTGAAAGAGAGCTGGCTTGAAGTCCGGTCCGCCATAGCCTCGTTCAGGAATTGACATCGCTGCGAAGCAAAACTCTAATCATTTGCTTCACCAGCGCCGGATTCCCATCCGGCTGGCTCGCAAATTGCTTCTCTTTGTTCAACGCAGCCCTAAACCGAAGCACCCAGAAAGCTGTCCATGCGCGTGATCAATGTTGCCGCCGCCCAACTGGGCCCGATTCAGAGAGCCGAAAGCCGCGAGGCCGTGGTCAAGCGCATGATCGCGCTGATGGATGAAGCCAAGGCCAGAAATGCCGACCTGATCGTCTATCCCGAGCTCGCGCTCACCACCTTCTTTCCGCGCTGGTACATGACGGATCAGGCCGAGGTCGATACCTGGTTCGAACACGAGATGCCGAATGCGGCGACCATGCCGCTGTTCGAGCGCGCCGCCCGCCACCAGATGGCGATGAGCTTCGGCTATGCCGAGCTGACGCCGGATGGACACCATTTCAATACCTGCATCCTCACGGACAAGTCCGCGAAAATTGTCGGGACCTACCGCAAGGTTCATCTGCCGGGCCATTCGGAGTTCGATACCGAGCGCACCCACCAACATCTGGAGAAGCGCTACTTCGAGCCCGGTGATCTCGGCTTCAATGTCTGGCGCGCCATAGGCGGCATTTTCGGCATGGCCGTCTGCAATGACCGGCGCTGGCCCGAGACCTATCGTGTGATGGGCCTGCAGGGCGTCGAGATGGTGCTGATCGGCTACAACACGCCGTCGGTCAATTCGCAGAAGAGCGAGGAAGGGCCGGAGAAGCGGCTGTTCCACAATCGGCTGTCGGCGCAGGCCGGCGCCTACCAGAACTCGACCTGGGTCGTTTGTGTCGCCAAGGCCGGCGTCGAGGATGGCCATCCCTTGATCGGCGGCAGCCTGATCGTCGATCCCAATGGTGAGATCGCCGTCGAAGCCAGGACCGAGGAAGACGAACTGCTGGTGCACCCTTGCGATCTCGATGCCACGATCTTTGGCAAGGAAACGATCTTCGATTTCGCCCGTCACCGCCGCATCGAGCATTACGGCCTGATCACGAGCCGCACCGGCGCGGTGCCGCCGCCGGAAAACTAGATGTCCGGCATCTCGTTCCGCGAGCTTGACCCGCGTGACCGCTACAAGTTGCTGTGCGGGGTGGTGGTGCCGCGGCCGATCGCGCTGGTCACGACGCTCGACGAGAACGGCAAGGTCAACGCGGCGCCGTTCAGCTTCTTCAACGTGTTCTCCGAAGATCCGCCGCTGATCGTGCTCGGCCTGCAGCACAAGGCCGATGGCGGCCCCAAGGACACCACGCGCAACATCCACCGTAGCGGACAATTCGTCGTGCATATGGTGGACGAGGCGCTCGCGGCCACCATGAACGACTGCGCGGTCGACTTTCCTTCCGGCAGCAGCGAAGTGGAGGCGACGGGGCTGAAAACATTGCCGTCGGTCGATGTCAGCGTGCCACGGCTGGCGGCGGCACCCTTCGCGCTGGAGTGCCGGCAGCATGTCGCGCTCGCTTTCGGACTCGGCCGCGAACTCCTTGTGGGTGAGGTGCTGCGCCTGCATGCGCGCGAGGGCTTGATCGACGAAGCCAGAATGTATGTCGATTACGATGTCTACCAGCCGATCGGCCGCCTGTTCGGCAATCTCTATGCCACCCAGCGCGAAACCTTTGCGTTGACGCGCGAAAGCCACGCGCAGTGGCTGGCGCGGAGCGAAGCGCCGTCCGACTGATATCAGTGACCGGCGAACTGCACGGTGCCCAGCGCCATGGTCACCGCCGCCTGGGTCGGGTCGATCACGGGAATGCCGAGCGCCTGTTCCAGCGGCCTGCGATGACGCGCCATGCCGGCACAGCCCATCACGATGGCGGCCGATCCGTCTTCATCCCTGAGTGCGCGCCCGACCTCGATCATTTTCGCGAGCGTGCCTTCGCCCGACGCCGTCTCCGCGACGCTCATGTTGAGCGGTCGTTCCCGGGTCAGGCGATCCGTCAACCCCATCTGCCGGAGATATCGGACATGGCGGCGGATCGAGCGCTGCGCGATGGCGATGACGCCGAAGGATTCGGCGCGCGCCAGCGCCGTCAGCACGCCGCATTCGGCGATGCCGAACACCGGCCGGTCCGTCGCCTCGCGGCAGACATGCAGGCCCGGATCGCTGTAGCAGGCGATCACGAAGGCGGCCGACTGGTTGTCACCTTCGACGAGACGGCGCAGCGGCATCGCCACGCCATCGACATCGGCCTGGCTTTCGATCCCGAAAGGCCCCTCGGCCAGCGTCTCGCAGACGATCTCAGGTCCGCCGTCAAAGCCAAGCGGCTTCAAGGCTTGCTCCAGTCCTTGCGTAACCAGATGGTTGGAATTGGGATTGATAACGAGAATACGTGACCGGGACATCGTGTTTTCCTGTGGAACGACACATCGGCCGATGCCATGGGCCGAGGCGCAACAGGATGACGGTGGAAGCAACGACCATGCCATCCAGCAATGCATGGTCCACTGTCTGCCCCGAAAGCGCAAGGGCGCGGTGCGGCACGATCTGTGCTTTTATCCGTTGAGCACAAGACCTAGAATTCAAGACTTGATACTTGGGGAGTTTGCCATGACCGAGCCCGCCTATGACCTCCTCATCCGCGGCGGACGGGTCGCGACCGTCAGCGACGTGTTCGAGGCAGACGTCGCCATTTCCGGTGAGAGCATCGTCGCTATCGGCCGCGGACTATCGGGGGCCCGGCGCGAGATCGACGCGCGCGGCAAGCTGGTACTGCCGGGCGGTGTCGACAGCCACTGCCATATCGAGCAGCTTTCGGCCGCCGGCATCATGAACGCCGACACGTTCGAGAGCGCGACCGTCTCGGCGGCCTTCGGCGGCACCACCAGCGTGATCTCGTTCGCGGCCCAGCATGTCGGCATGAAACTGCCGCAAGTCCTGGAGGACTATCATGCGCTCGCCAAAAAGGGCGCCGTGATCGACTACGCCTTCCACATGATCATCGCCGATCCGACCAAGGAGACATTGGAGACGGACCTGCCTGCGCTGATCAAGCAGGGCCATGGCTCGATCAAGATCTTCATGACCTACGATCGCCTGAAAATCGATGACGAGCCGCTGCTCGACATTTTGCTCGCGGCGCGCGACGGCGGCGCGATGCTGTGCGCGCACGCCGAGAACCACGGGATCATCTCCTGGATGGTGAAGCGGTTGTTGGCGCGCGGCTATACGCATCCGAAATATCACGCCATCAGCCATGCGCGGGTTTCGGAGGCGGAGGCGTTCACGCGCCTGATCGGCATGGCGGCGCTGATCGACCAGCCGATCATGATCTTTCACGTCTCGACCGCCGAAGGCGCCAAGGTGATCCGCGACGCGCGCGGGCAGGGGCTGAAGGTGTTCGCGGAGACCTGCCCGCAGTATCTCTTTCTCACCGCCGACGATCTCGACAAGCCCGGCGCGGAAGGCGCCAAATGGATGTGCAGCCCGCCGCCGCGCCGCGCCGCTGATCAGGAAGCGTTGTGGCAGGCGCTGGCGCTCGGCGATCTCCAGACCATATCGTCCGATCACGCGCCATATCGATACGACGAAACCGGTAAACTGCGCGCCGGGCCCAATCCGAGCTTCAAGCAGGTGGCGAATGGTCTGCCGGGTCTCGAGGTTAGGTTGCCGTTGCTGTTCGACTCCATGGTGTCCAAGGGCCGCCTTGGTGTCGAAAAATTCGTCGACCTGACTTCGACGGCGCCGGCAAAAATCTACAACCTGCACCCGCGCAAGGGCTCGATTGCGGTCGGCGCCGACGCCGACATCGCGATCTGGGACCCCGTGCGCGAGGTCACGCTGAGCGACGACATGATGCACGACCTCGCCGGTTACACACCGTTCGCCGGGCGCAAGCTGCGCGGCTGGCCGGTCACCGTGCTCTCTCGCGGGCGCGTCATCGTGAATGACGGCAAACGTTCGGTCGAAGCAGGTTCCGGCCGCTTTCTGGCGCGCTCGGGCGGCGAGGCGGCGAAGCCGACCGGCCGGCTGGTATCGGATATGGATCCGGAACAGAATTTCGGGGCGCGGCTGCTGTGATCTGCGTGCCGCCAAATGCGGATTGAGCCATGAGAATTCTCGTTTTCGGCGGCACCGGTTTCGTCGGGCTCAACTTCGCCGCGGCGCTGCTGGGGCGGGGCCATGCGGTGACGTTGTTCGACCGCGCAGCTCTGCCGCCCGTGGCGGCGAAGGATTTTACTTCTCACGGCGATCGGCTGAAAGTCATTCAGGGCGACATCAGGGATCGGCAGGCGGTCGAGCAAGCGGTCGCAGCGGGATATGACGCCATCATCCTCGGAGCCGCGATCACGGCTGTTCCGGAGCGCGAGGCAAATGACCCCGAGACCATTTTGCAGGTCAACCTGCTGGCTCAAACGCCGGTCCTGACCGCAGCGCGGCGCGCCGGCGTCAAGCGTATCATCAACCTGTCGTCCGCGGCGGCTTACGGCACCAGCGCATTCCGCAGTGCGGTGCTCGATGAGGAGACCGCGTGCGACCCGGTTTCGCTTTACGCCATTACCAAACTCGCGTCGGAGAAAGTCGCCGCGCGCCTGGCTGCACTCTGGCAATTCGACATCATTAGTGTGCGGCTCAGCGCGGTGTTCGGGCCGTGGGAGCGCAGTAACGACGTGCGCGACACACCAAGCCCGCAGGCGCAGATGCTGGCCGCATTGCGAGCGGGGCGCGAGGCCATTTTGGCGCGTCCGGGCGTGCGAGATTGGGTCTATGCCGTGGACGTTGCAGAAACGGTGAGCATGCTGATCGAGGCGGCGCGACCGAAACATCAGCTCTATAACATTTCAACCGGCGAGGAATGGTCGGCGCTGAAATGGGGGCAGCAATTGGCAGCGCTGCATCCCGGCTTTATTTGCCGACTCGCTGGTGCCGGTGAGCCGCCGACGATTGATCTGCATAGTGCGGCCGACCGTGCGCCACTTTCCGTCACGCGCATGGCCCAAGAATTCGGCTGGCGTGCGCGGTTCGGCTGCGCCGATTCTGCTGCCGATCTGAACGCGTGGTGGACGACGCACCGAGGGGAAATCTGACATGAGACTGGCGGGGCGGACTGCGATTGTGACCGGTGCCGGCTCCGGCATCGGCCGTGCCAGCGCAACGTTGTTTGCGAAGGAGGGCGCCTTTGTTGCACTGGTCGATCGTGACGGCGCGGGTTTGCAAGAGACGCTGGCGGCGATCCAGGGCGTAAAAGGCGAAGCATCGATGCATGTCGGCGATGTTGGCGAGGCCGACTTCGCGCGGACGGTGGTTGGCGAAGTTATCGCGCGGCGCGGCCGGCTCGATGTGCTGATGGCCGCGGCCGGGTTTTCCTGCGGCGGCACGGTCCTGACCACCGATCCCGCCGATTGGGACGCAGTGTTCCGCACCAATGTTGGCGGCACCTGGCTTTGGGCCGGCGCGGCGGTACCGGAGATGCAACGTCAGCGCGGCGGCTCGATCATCACGCTGGCTTCGCAGCTCGCGATTGCCGGCGGCAAGGGTAACAGCGCCTATATCGCCGCCAAGGGCGCGATCATCAGCCTGACCCGGACCATGGCGGTGGATTTCGCGACCGACGGAATCCGCGTTAATGCGATCGCGCCGGGCGCCATCGACACGCCGATGTTACGGCGCAGTTTTGCCCGTCATGCCGATCCGGAACCGGTGCGCGAAGCGTCCCGCAACCGTCACGCCATGAAGCGATTTGGCGAAGCGGAAGAGGTGGCACAGGCTGCACTTCATCTTGCCAGCGATGCATCTTCCTTTACGACCGGCACCGTGATGGTGGTCGATGGCGGCTGGCTCGCGGCATGAACAACGCCCTCACCGCACTTGAAGCTCAGGTCCATGCCGATCTTGCCAGGACCGCGCATCCGGAGGCCGCTTGGCTGACGCCCAAGCTCGGGCCGGACGATAGACCGGCACTGGACGTGCTGGTCGTGGGTGCCGGACAATCGGGCCTCGCCACGGCCTTCGGACTGATGCGCTCGCAAGTGAGCAACCTGCTGGTGCTCGACAAATCCGACGAGGGGCAGGAAGGTCCGTGGCTGACCTATGCCCGCATGCCTACGCTGCGCAGTCCGAAGCATTTTACGGGACCGGATCTTGATATTCCGAGCCTGACCTACCAGTCCTGGCACGAGGCGCGGTTTGGCGAAGAGGATTGGCGGAAACTCGACCTCATACCGCGCGCGCTGTGGGCGGAGTATCTGCTCTGGTTCCGGCGCGTCGTCGACCTGCCGGTGCGCAATGGATGCGAGGTCATCGATATTTCGCCGGCGGCGGGTGGATTGCTCGCGGCCAAGGTCAGGACCTCGTCGGGCACCGACACCTTGTTTGCACGCAAGATCGTGCTGGCGACGGGGCAGGAAGGCATGGGCGACTGGATCATTCCAGAACCTTTGCGCCATCTGTCGTTGTGTGTGCATAGCGCGCAGCCGGTCGATTTCACGCAGCTGCGCGGCAAACAGGTTGCGGTGATCGGCGCCGGCGCTTCCGCCTTCGACAATGCCGCGGCCGCGCTTGAAGCAGGGGCGGCGGAAGTGCATCTGTTTTGCCGAAGAGCGGAAATCCAGGTGATCCAGCCGTATCGATGGCTCACCTTCCGCGGCTTCCTGCGCCACTTCTGCGATCTGGATGATGCCTGGCGCTGGCGCTTCATGCGCGCCATTCTCGAAATGCGGGAAGGTTTTCCGCAGGCGACCTACGACCGCTGCGCCCGTCACGCCAATTTTCATCTCCATGAGGGCGCGCCGATCGAGGCAGCCCTAGCAACGGCTCGAGGTGTCGAATTGCAAACGTCAAAGGGCGTGTTCCCTGCGCATTTCGTGATTTGCGCCACCGGCATCGACATGAATTTCGCCGGCCGGCCCGAACTGCAAAGCTGCGCCGCCAACATTGCGGTGTGGGCCGACCGCTACCAGCCGCCTGCGGACGAGCAAAGCCCGCGGCTTGGCCGCTTTCCCTATCTCGCCGACGACTACGCGTTGGTGGAGCGTATCGCCGGTGAAGCACCCTGGATTGCGGACATCCATGTGTTCGCGATTGCCTCGACGATGAGCTTTGGTCCTTCGGGCTCGTCGATCAACGCGATGACCACGGCGGTGCCGAAGCTCGTGCATGGGCTCACGCGCGCTCTCTTTCGCGCAGACATCGAACGTCACTGGGCTTCGTTCAGGACCTACGACGTGCCTCAGGCGGTGGTCGGGCGGCAGGCGCCACCCATGGGCGCGGAGCCGTGAATGGGATAGCCTGAGGAGTTGGAATACCTGGCTCATACCTACTATGCTCGCTGTCTCCGGCGCTGCGGTTGGCATACCCCTTGCTTTAAGTTGATGTTCTCATTCAGAAAATAAACCCGACAAAATAGGGAATTAGGTCGATGAGCGTTACAGGATCCAGGCGTCTGG
>JACDAG010000767.1 GCA_013695565.1 Bradyrhizobium sp. | reverse complement strand
TTCGAGAACGGCTGGCCCGGAATGTTGCGAGTCGGCGGCGGGCCGCCGCGATCGACCGCCCATTGATCGTTGGTGAAGCCGCGTTGCCGCGCGGTCCAGCGTTCGAAGAAGCGCCGCTCGGCGGCCTCCTCGTCGTCGGCCACCACGATATCGAGCTGGCGCCATTTGCGCCGCGACAGCGTCCAGCGCTGCAGGGAGGCTGCTTCCAATCCCATCAGGACGGCGATCAGGAAGTTCGCAAGCAGGATCGCACCGCTGTCGGCGCCGAGCGCGGCCAGGCCGAACCAGACCGCAGTGGTCAAGGCAATCCAGCCGAGCAGCGCCAGCCACAGACGATGCCAGACCAGCCACAGCACGCTCGCAACCATGGCCCAGAAATGAAAGCCGTCGCGCACAAACGTGAACTTGTCGGTCGCCGCCAGATCGGCGCCGCCATTGACCGGGGCATGGACTGTAAAGACCGGCATCGTCACTCTCCGCCGCGAACAGATCGAGATGATTGGTCAGCCCGATCGACTTTTAAGTTCAAGCATGGAACCAGTTCGCGCGTTTCGCAAACGCGGCCTCCGGTCCGGATCATGCTCCAAATCAGCCGCCGAGCTGACCTTTGGTGGATGGCACTTCGCCCGCGGCTTTCGGATCGATCGCAACCGCCGCACGAAGCGCCCTGGCCAGACCCTTGAAGCAGGATTCGGCGATATGATGGCTGTTCTCGCCATATAAGGTCTCGACGTGCAAAGTCACGCCGGCGTTGATCGTGAAGGCATTGAACCATTCGCGAACCAGCTCGGTATCGAACTCGCCGACCTTGTCACGCGGAAAATCCACCTTGAACACCAGCACCGGCCGGCCGGAGATGTCGATCACGACGCGCGACAGCGTCTCGTCCATCGGCATGTGGATCGAGGCATAGCGGGTGATCCCGGCCATGGTGCCGAGCGCCTGCTTCACGGCCTGGCCCAGCGCGATCCCGACATCCTCGGTGGTGTGGTGATGGTCGACATGGAGATCGCCATCCGCCTTGACCGTGATGTCGATGCGCGAATGCCGCGCCAGGAGATCGAGCATGTGGTCGAAGAAACCGATACCGGTCGAAACCTTGGATACGCCCGCGCCATCGAGGTTTACCGCTACCTCGATGTCGGTCTCCTTGGTCTTGCGCTTGATGGTCGCAGTGCGCATGAAAAGGGCTTTCCTCTGCCTGTTCCCGGCTGAAAACGCGGCCCTTTTAACAGGCTGAAGTCGCCTTCGCTACCGCGGGATCGTGCTTAAAAGGCTCAACTTCCCCCTATAGTGACCAAATCCGACCGATTGTAACGGTGCGCTTGAGCCCCTAAATCAGGCCAGACACGAGGTATTCCATGCAAGCATCCCCAAATGAGCCGTCGGTCTGGCACGGCACCACGATTTTGACAGTCCGCAAGGGCGGCAAGGTGGTGATCGGCGGCGATGGCCAGGTCTCGATCGGCCAGACCGTGATCAAATCTAACGCCAAAAAGGTCCGCAAACTCGGCAAGGGCGACGTCATCGGCGGCTTTGCCGGCGCCACCGCCGACGCTTTCACCCTGTTCGAGCGGCTGGAGAGCAAGCTGGAGCAGTATCCCGGCCAACTGACCCGCGCCGCGGTCGAGCTTGCCAAGGACTGGCGCACCGACCGCTATCTGCGGCGCCTGGAGGCGATGATGATCGTCGCTGACAAGGATGTCTCGCTGGTCCTGACCGGCACCGGCGACGTGCTGGAGCCCGAGGCCGGCGTAATGGCGATCGGCTCCGGCGGCAATTATGCGCTGGCCGCCGCTCGCGCGCTGATCGACACCGACAAGGACGCCGAGGCCATCGTCCGGCGCGGGCTGGATATCGCCGCCGATATCTGCGTCTACACCAACCGCAACGTGACCATCGAGATGCTGGGCGGCTGATGGATGGCCGCCTATGTGTTTCGCCCCATGACCTCAGCCGATCTGCCGCTGATCCGGCAATGGCTCGCGCATCCGCATGTCCGGCAATGGTGGGGCGACCCGGACGAGCAATATGCGCTGGTCAGCGGCGATCTCATTGAGCCGGCGATGGATCAATTTGTCGTTTCGACAAACGGCGCCGATTTCGGCTACATCCAGTGTTATGACCTTACCGCGTGGAATTCGGGCTTCGGCAGCCACCCCCAGGGCACCCGTGGCATCGATCTTTTTATTGGTGAGCCCGGCATGATCGAACTCGGCCATGGTTCGGCATTGATTCGCGCATTCGCCGACGAACGGCTGGCGCACGGCGCGCCGCGCATGGTCACCGATCCCGATCCCGCCAACCACCGCGCGGTGCGCGCCTACGAGAACGCGGGATTTGAAAAGGTTCATATGGTCGATACACCTGATGGCCCCGCGCTGCTGATGGTCCGGAACCCATGACCGCAGACCACACCGCCGCAAGACCGCCCGTCGCCAGC
>JACDAG010000751.1 GCA_013695565.1 Bradyrhizobium sp. | reverse complement strand
TCTGAATACTGGGCCAAGAATATGAAAGCACGTGTTACCGTTACGTTGAAGTCCGGCATTCTCGATCCGCAGGGCAAGGCCATCGAAGGCGCGCTGAAATCGCTCGGCGTCGATGGCGTTGCCAGCGTCCGTCAGGGCAAGGTGTTCGACATCGAACTGTCAGGCTCGGACAAGGCCAAAGCCGAGGCGGCGTTGAAAGACGCCGCCGACAAGCTGTTGGCGAACACCGTGATCGAGAATTACCGGGTAGAAGTTCTGAGCTAGACAATGGGCGAGATTTCCAACCAACAGATTTACGATCTGGTGCTTGAAATTTCGAACGGTGTTGCCGAACTCGATACCTCGATTGACGGGCTTCTGTTCGATGCGAAAGCCTTCAATCAAGAACTTGAAATCTGCAGACAGCTGTTGATCCACCAGGCTTATCCGACATGAAATCAGCCGTTCTCGTCTTCCCCGGCATCAATCGCGAGCGCGATATGGCGCGGGCGCTCAAACTTGCATCGGGCCATGAGGCCGCGATGGTCTGGCATGCCGACACCGCGCTGCCCAAGGGGACCGATCTTGTGGTGGTGCCCGGCGGGTTTTCCTATGGCGATTATCTGCGTTGCGGCGCCATCGCCGCGCGCGCCCCCGTGATGGATGCGGTGCGGGATTTTGCTGCGCAGGGCGGTCTCGTGCTCGGCGTCTGCAACGGTTTCCAGATCCTCTGCGAAGCCGGGCTTCTGCCCGGCGTGCTGATGCGCAATTCGCGGCTGAAATTCATCTGCAAGGATGTGCACCTGCGGGTCGAACGCTCGGACACGCCGTTCACGCGTGGTTATAACGCCGGCCAGATCATCCGCGTGCCGGTGGCGCACGGCGAAGGCAATTACGAGGCCGATGAAGAGACCGTGAAGCGGCTTGAAGGCGAGGGGCGGGTGCTCTATCGTTATTGCTCGGCCGAAGGCGTCGTCGACGAGAACTCCAACATCAACGGTGCCGCGGAGTCGATCGCCGGCATCGTCAACGAGCGCGGCAATGTGCTCGGCATGATGCCGCATCCGGAAAATCACGTCGAGGACATCATGGGCTGCACCGACGGCCGTGGCCTATTCGCCGGCCTCGTCGCGCATCTGGAAAAAGCGGCGTGATTGCTGCCATGACCCGGCTGCTTGTGGTGGCTGTTGCGGCGCTGGCGTTCGCCACCGCCGCCCACGCCCAGGACTACCCAAAACGTCCCGTCACCATGATCGTGCCGTTCGCGGCCGGCGGCACCTCGGATGTGATCGCGCGCGTGGTTGCCGAAGAGATGGCCAAGTCGCTTGGGCAGCCGATCGTGATCGAGAACGTCGCGGGCGCCGGCGGTTCGACCGCGCTGACGCGGGCGGCGCGGGCGGAACCCGACGGTTACATCATTGCGATCGGCAATGCCGGCACCAGTGCGGCGACCTATACGATCTATCCGAAATTGCCGTTCACGCCGGATTCCTTCGCGCCCATTGCCATGGTGGCGAAGACCTTTGGCATCGTCGCGCTGCGCAAGGATTTTCCGGCGAAGAACCTGCAGGAATTCATCGCCTACGCGAAGAAAAATCCCGGCAAGATCAATCTGGGACATGCCGGCATCGGTTCGTCGAATTTCCTGATCTGCAAGAGCTTCGAGCAGGCGGCCGGTGTTGAGGTCACGCTGGTGGGTTATCGCGGTGCGGCGCCTGCGCTGACCGACGCGATCGGTGGCCAGATCGACGGTGTCTGCGATGCGGCGGCTTCGGTGTCGCAGGCGATCGACGACAAATTGGTGAAGGGCGTCGTCGTCGGCTCGACGGTGCGGCTTGCGACGTTGCCCGAATTGCCGACATCGGCGGAAGCGGGCCTGCCTGAATTCGAGGCGCAAGGCTGGAACGGCCTGTTCGCGCCAAAGGGCACGCCGCCTGCGATCATCGCCAAGCTGAACGCCGCGGCGAAAAGTGCAGTGGAGAGCGATGCCGTCAAGAAGCGTTTTCGCGACCTCTCGACGGTCGCGCCTGACGCCAACGAGCACATGCCGGAAGTGCTGCAGCAACTGGTGACCCGCGACGTCGAGAAGTACCGCAAGCTGCTGGAAGAGAAGAAGTAGCGACGCCAGGTCTCAGACCCAGACGATGGGCGGCTTGTCCGGGATTATGGCTTCCGGAACCGCTGTTGGATAGCCGAGGCACAGCACCGCGACCGGCGTCAGCGTTGACGGTATCTTCAGTTCCGCCCTTACCTCAGATGTGCTGATCCAAAGCATCGGCGAGCCGACCCAGCACGTTCCCAATCCGCGCGCATGAGCAGACAGCATCAGGTTCTGGCCGGCGCGGCTGCAATCGCCGACCGGTCCGGAAATGATGATGACGACCGGCGCATCCCAGAAGATCTTGAAGCCGGGGCGATCCAGCCAGTCCGAGCCGGGTTGGTCGGGACGATGGGCTCTCGCGTAGTCCATGGCACGCGCGCCGTAGGCCGCGATACGCTCGACGCCCTGCACGACATTGAAGGCCCACGGGATCTGACCGCGAAACGGCGGCGGCGCCTGGGCGGCGTCCGCGATCACGGCCTCGATCAAATCGCGTTCGACCGGTTTGGGATCATAGGAGCGCACCGACCGGCGCCCGTGGATCGCTGCAATGGCATCCATTTCGCTCTCTCCCCAACGCAACTTCTCGGGGACTATAGGCGATTTCAGAGGCGTGAACTGCGCTTCTCTCAGCCCTTGGGCCGGCCGCGCAACTGATTGATCCACTTTCCATAGCGGTCACCCGGAATGGTCATCGCGGCGACGCCGGCCATCACGAGCACGAGGCCGAGTGCGAGATTTGCCGGCACGGTCTCGCCGAGCAGCAGCACCGAGAGGCCGACGCCGATCGGTATGCGCAGATAACCCTGGGCGTTGGTGGTGAGGGTGCCGAGCCGGCTCAGGCACATATAGAACAGCATCAGCCCGAACGCGCTCGAGAAGATGCCCATCGCGACGGTGGCCATCAGCGCCTCGGTGGTCGGCCGCAAGGTCCAGGGGTGATCGATGATCAGAGATGCCGGCAACAGCACGAAGCCGCCGAACAGCAGTGATCCCGCGGCCACCACCATCGGATCGTAATCGGTCAGCCGCAGCCCGAAGATCGTGGCGCAGGCAAAGGAGATGGTGGCGAGCAGGATGACGATTTCGGCGAAGATGTCCTTGCTGAGGCCGCCGAGCGCGTCGAGACCGATGATCGCGGCCGTTCCGGCAAGACCCAGGATGGCGCCGGCCAGCTTCAGGAGCGTCGCCGGTTCATGCCGCGTGATGCCCCAGGTGATGAGGAAGGCAAAGATCGGCGTTGTCGAGGCCAGCACCACCGCGCTCGATGCCGGCACATATTGCTGCGCCCAGGTGATCATCAGGAACGGGATGGTCGAGTTGATCGTCTGCTGCTGGCCGAACAGCTTCCAGGCTTTGGCGTCGGTCGGTAGCCGGAGCCCGCGGGCGTACAGGATGACGAGCAGGAAGGCTGCGGCGATCAGCGAGCGGGCCGAGATGAAGGTGATCGGGGGGATCGAAACCAGGCCGATCTTGGTCAGCGGATAGGTCGAACTCCAGCAGCACGCCAGCGCCAGCAGCAACGCATAGTCGCGCCAGTTGCGCTTGCCGGGGCTGCTAGGTGGCGGCAACGGCGCCTGCGTCGGTCCGCGGCTTCCACTTCACCCGCTTGATGGTCCCGGAAAAGGTGAATAGCGACCGCTCGCCTGATTTCAGCACGCCGCGCAGGAAGATCAGGGAGCCGCCGGCGCGGGTGATTTCGCCGTCGCATTCGATCAGCTCGCCTTCGCGCGCCGCATCGAGGAATTCGCAGCCAAATGCGACCGTCACGCCGGGTCCCTGCAGCACCGGGGAGGCCAGCGCGAACAGGCAGTAGTCGGCAAAGGTCATGAAGCAGCCGCCATGGACGTTGTGCATGCCGTTGAGGTGCTTTTTCTCGACCCGGAACACGGAGCGGACCCGGCCGTCTTCCTCGACCCGGTGCCAGAACGGCCCGTTATGGGTCTCGAAACTGTCGCGGGTCCAGGTCCGCCAGCCGGCGAATTCGCCCTCGGTTTCGACATGGATATCGGGACGCTGACGGACGGTGGGTTTAGTGAGTTCGTTCACGGGATCTGGCCTTCAATTGCACGGTTCCGGTTCTTAAATCCGATCCAGCCGGGATGTGCAAACGCTGATCCCGCACAGGCCTCTGCAAAGCTCTGGACAGGGCAAAAATGCTCCCTAAAAGGCCTTTTCGTGCCCCTCCGATCTTCCTATTAAGGGACCCATGAACGAACCCCAGATC
>JACDAG010000738.1 GCA_013695565.1 Bradyrhizobium sp. | reverse complement strand
GGCCGAGCACAAGCATTTGCGGGCGCTGACAGAGAACACCGATCGCCGCGCCTTCGTCCCCGAAACGGTACCGCCTGCGGTCCGGCGCACTGTCGAGCGGCTCAATCTGCCGGCCTATGTCACCGGCCGCCGCTGGGACATCCTGGCGTGGAATGCAGCGGCTGATGAAATCTTCGCATTCAGCCGGTTGCCGGAGGGCGATCGCAACACGCTGCTCAACGTGCTGACCAACCGCGCGACCCGGCGGCTGTTCGGCGCGTCATGGGCCGACGAAGCCCGGCGCATCGTGGCACAATTCCGCGCGACCCATGATTTGTGGGCCGGCGATCCCGCGTTTCGCGAGCTGCTGACGCGGCTGCGGCAGGGCTGTCCGGAATTTGCCGGCTGGTGGGAAGCGCATGATGTCGGCGGTGCCGCGGCCGGTCAGAAATCCCTGAGCCATCCCAAGAAGGGGCGGTTGAAACTTGAATATGCAAGCTTTCAGGCCAATGATGACCCGGCGCTGCGGCTCGTTATCTACACCAGCGTCTGAATCCCGTGGTTTTCCGGGTTTCCCGCCCATTTGCACCGTGCGAAACAAGGGAACGATCCACCTACAAGGCCGTTTTCATTAGACTTTTATCGATCGATCGAACCGAAGCTTGGGTGCGGCCGTCGTATAAGGGAATAGGAGGCGATCGCCGGGGAGTGAGCACTTGCACAACAGTTGGGTGCAACGCACAACGATCAGGCGGTCAATTCACAACATTTGGACTTTATGTCACGCCACTGTGACATATATCATCAAGAACGAGGCCGAAGAGTCTCGATGATCGACCAGCCCCTGCAGGGGGCGCCGAGGACGCCGATGAAACGTGGAATTACCGTTCTGCTTTCACTTACCGTGCTGGTTGCGGTCGCGTACTTAACCGCGAGCAAATGGGCGATCCGTCACGAGACCATCGCATTCCAGGACGCGGGGCGGGACAACCGTCTGGTTGCCGTCAACGTCGCTGTTCGACGTGACAAGGAAATGCAGGCCAATGCCGGCATGATCACGCTGCCGGTGGCGATCATCAACCACGGCAACACCGTCAAGCACACCGAGTATTCGTTCCTCGCCAACGCCTTCGCCGCGCGCGGCTATATGGTGGTCAGCCCGCAGCATGATCTGGCGACCGATCCGCCGATGGTGACCAAGGTCGGCGAACTCTATGTCGGCCGCCTGCCGCAGATTCAGCGCGGCGTTGCCAACATCCATTTCGCCATCGCTGAGATGAAGAAGTTGCAGCCCAACGCCGACTACGACAAGGTGACCATGGTCGGACATTCGATGGGCGGCGATATCTCGATGTATTTCGCGAGGCAATATCCCGACGAGATCAAGAAGGTGGTGACGCTGGATAATCTGCGCGTGCCGTTCCTGACCGACGGCAAGTTCAAGATCCTGTCGTTCCGTTCCAAGGATACGCAATTCACGCCGGATCCTGGCGTCATTCCCGACGATGACCAGTGCGAGAAGGCCGGCATCACGGTGGTGAATACCGGCTACCAGCACAACGACATGCGCGATACCGGCCCTGAGGGTGCGAAGTCGTCGATCGAGACGATGCTCAACAAGTTCCTCGAGGATAACACCGACAGCAGCGCGCTGAAGCCGGTGCCGACCAAGGTGCCGGACCTGCTCACGAGCAGCCCCGGACCGGTGCCGCTCCCGGGGCCAAAGCCGCTGGCGAGCAACCCGTCGACGACCGGCAAGTCGGCGACCAACTAAACCGCGACGCAGGAGGCGTGCATAGCGCGATCGGGCGCATTGACGCCCCGTATTGCCGGTCCCACATAGTGCTAGCTGCAATTTGCGAGCGCTCATGGCCGGCGAACCCATCAAACCGAAATCTTCCGCCGAGGTTTCCCCGGCGCAGAAACCGCATTCCCACAAGAACTCTCCGTTGCCGGAAGCGCGGCCGTCGGCCGCCGAAGACATCGCGGCTTTCGTCGCCAAGGCGCGCGCGATGTCGCCGCACCGGGACGGCGCGAAGGGGCGGCTGGTGTTTGCGCTGGACGCCACCATGAGCCGGCAACCCACCTGGGACATGGCCTGCGCGCTGCAGGCCGACATGTTTCGCGAAGCGGCTTCGATCGGCAGTCTCGACATTCGCCTCGTCTACTATCGCGGCCTCAATGAATGCCGTGCGACGGGATGGATTTCCGACTCGGCCCAGCTCGCCCGATTGATGAGCAAGATCGACTGCCAGGGCGGCAACACCCAGATT